>JAEZVM010000426.1 GCA_023420795.1 Pseudomonadota bacterium | reverse complement strand
AATATTTCTTCCGCGAACGGGCGAGATCCGTCGCTGCGCTGGGGATGACAGGATCGCGGGAAGCGGCCCGGCTCGCTACGCAGGCTCACGCCAGCGTCGTCGCAAACTCCTCGAACTCCTTCGCCGGCAGCGGCCGCGCGATCAGATAGCCCTGCGCCTGATCGCAGCCGTGCCTGCGCAGGAAGTCGAGCTGCTCGTGCGTCTCGACGCCTTCGGCGATCACGCACAGCTGCAGCGCCTGGCCGAGCTGGATCACCGCCTTGATGATTGCCGCGTCGTCCTTGTCATCCGAAAGATCGCGCACGAACGACTGGTCGATCTTCAGCTTATCCACCGCCAGGCGCTTCAGATACGCAAGGCTGGAATAGCCGGTGCCGAAATCGTCGATGGACAGCTGCACGCCCAGTTTCTTCAGTTTGTGCAGCGTCGCCATCACGCTGTCGGTATCCTGCAGCAGGATGGATTCGGTCAGTTCGAGTTCCAGCAGGTGCGGCGGCAGGCCGGAGCTGTCGAGCGCGCGTGCGACGGTATCAACAATGTCGCCGCGCTTGAATTGCTGCGCCGAGAGATTGACCGCGATGACCAGCGGGTGCCTACCGTCATCGATCCAGGCCTTCATCTGCCGGCATGCTTCATTCAGCACCCATTCGCCGATCTGCACGATCAGGCCGCTTTCTTCGGCCAGCGGAATGAATCGACCCGGCGCGATCAAGCCCTCGTCGGGCCGCTGCCAGCGCACCAGCGCTTCGACACCGGCGATCGCGCCGCTGGCGATGTCGATCTGCGGCTGGTAATGCAGCAGGAATTCACGGTTCTTGACCGCGTTGCGCAGATTGCTGTGCAACTGCATGCGCGCCAGCGCATCGACATTCATCGTGCCGGCGAAGAAATGATAGGTATCGCGGCCGTTGTCCTTGGCATGGTAGAGCGCGGCGTCCGCATGCTTGAGCAGGGTGTCGAAATCGCGGCCATCGCTCGGATACAGGCTGATGCCAATCGAGAACGAGGTGGTGAAGGAATGGTTGCCGATTTCGAACGGTTCGGCGATCGCATCCAGGATGGCTTGCGCGACGCGGCTGGCGCTGAGGGAATCGCGCACGTCATTGAGCAGCACGACAAACTCGTCCCCGCCCTGACGGCTGATAGTGTCCGACTCACGGATGCAACCCTGCAGGCGTTCGACCACGCGCAGCAACAGCTGGTCGCCGACATCGTGGCCGAGGCTGTCGTTGACGCGCTTGAAGTTGTCCAGGTCGAGCACCATCAGTGCGACGCCGGACTGTTCACGCTCGGCACTGGTGACGGCGCGGTCGAAACGGTCGCGTAGCAGCACGCGGTTGGGCAGGTGGGTGAGCGGATCGTGGTAGGCGAGGAAGGCCAGCTTTTCTTCCGCCGCCTCGCGCTGCGTGCGGGTACGCAGCGTCGCGATGCCGAAGGCCAGATCGGTGGTCAGTTCCTGCAGCAGCTGCACTTCGTCGGCGGCGAAGGAGTCGGGGTCGGTGGAATGGATATTGACTACACCGAAGGATTTGCCGTCGATGATGAGCGGCAGCGCGATGCTGGCCTGCGAGCCGTGCCGCGTTGTCAGCTCGCGCCATGGCGCCATCGCCGGATTGACGGGCAGATTACGGTTGATCTGGATTTGTGCAGTGCGGATCGCTGTGCCGACCGTACCGTGCCCGCGTACATTGTCGCCCCACGAGATGCGTGCACTTTCGATTTCCTCGATGTCCAGCCCGAACTGGCTGACCGCCTTCACGCTCTTTTCCGCATCGTCTTGCGCGTAGCCGACCCAGGCTACCAGATAACCGCCATTGACCACGATCAGGCGGCAGATTTCATCGAGCAGATTTTGCTCGCGTTCCGCATGAACCAGCGCCATGTTGCAGTCACTGAGCAGGCGCAGCGCGCGATTGAGCTTCTTCTGGGTTTGCTCCGCAGACTTGCGCTCCTTGATATCGCGGGCGAAGATCAGCGCACCGTTTTCGTTGTGATAACGGAACGGTACTGCCGTGGCTTCCACGTCGACCGTGGTGCCATCAAGCCGCAAATAGCGCACCTCGCTCGGCGGAATCGACTGGCGTTCAATATTGAGCAGACGGATGCGTTCCGCAGCCACTGCCTGGAAATCTGCATGCACGCAATCGAGAACCGGCTGGCCCAGCAGCTCCTCCTTGGTGGCGGCACCGAACAGCTGCAGTGCCGCTGGGTTGGCGAACACGAAACGTCCTCGTGTCTGCACAAAGACGGCATATGGGGCGCTTTCGATCAGGCTGCTCAGCAGCCGCTCGCTGTCGGCTAGTGCTGTTTCCTGGCGCTGACGGTCTTCGACGAGGAGGTTGAACTCGCGGATCAGTTGTCCGATTTCATCATTGCGGGTCACGGCCAAGGGAGCCAGCGGCGCATGCCCGCCGGTCATTTGGCGCATTGCAGCGCCCGCCTCATCCAGTGGCGCCAGCATACGGCGCGCAATCCACTGGATCAGGAAAATTGCCAGTAGGGTCAGCAATGCAGCCGCGCCGAACAGATAGTGCTGCAGTGTATTCATCGGACTGAACGCCACATTCGCCGGCAAGGCGGATATCACCAGCCAGTCAGAGCTTGACACGCGCTTGCCGGAATACAGCTTGAGAACGCCTTGCGAGTTGGCGCCGATCCCCGATCCCTCGAACCCATCGACGAAACGGTCGTACATCTGGTTATGGCCACGCTGCTGCGGTGCGGTCAGCGTCTTGCTGGCATCGGTCGCCGCCAGCACCACATCGTCGCGCGGCGAAATGATGAAGATCTCGCCCTTGCCGGCCATTGATGGCCCCGAGATCAGGCCGAGGAAGTTCGGTGCGGTCAGATCCGTAATGCCGGTCATGACGGCGCGCAGCGAGCCGGTGTTGTCGAATACGGGCACCGACATGGTCAGCACCGGGCGCTTCAGCGCGCGCCCGATAATCGGCTTGTCGATATAGGGACGCTGCGTCTCGACGACCTTGCGGAAGTAATCGCGGTCGCCAAAATAGGTGCCGCGCCGTCCGGGAACCACCGGGTAGTCGGCAATTGTCTTGCCGTCCAGTCCGGTCACGGCGATACCGGCGGAAAAGGAGACATGCAGCGCGCCCAGTTGCGCCAGATAGGGATCGAGCGATTCGGCATCGAGGCTGGCGGGCAGCTTGCCGGCTACATTGACGAGGGAATTGATGCGTTCGCTCAGCTTGTTGTCGAGATCGGCGGCAAGGCGCTGGGTCGCGGCGAACTGCTGGTCGAACAAAACCTGTTCGAACTGATTTTTCAGTATGGTCGCCGAGAAGAAGGTCAGCAGCCAGATGAATGCCATGAACAGGCCAACGGTAATGGCGATCAGCTTGGCCTTGAGCGAGAGGCGGCCGAGTGAGGCAGCCAGACCGGAATAACTGAAATTTTTCTTGATAAACATGGCTTTGGCCATTGCTGCCTACGGATTTTGTCTGTGGAA
>JAEZVM010000201.1 GCA_023420795.1 Pseudomonadota bacterium | reverse complement strand
CAGGTCGGCGCGCCGATGCGCAACATCGCTCCCTGCGTATCCTGCCATGGCGGCAGCGATAACAAGACGGGCAGTCCGGTGCTCGACGGCGCGCCGGCGATCTACCTCAGCACGCAGATGCGCGCGTTTGCCGATGGCACCAGGCGCAACGACATTCACGGGCAGATGCGCAACGTGGCGCGGCTGATGACGAACGAGGAAATCGAGGAAGTGTCGCGTTATTACGCGAGCCGGTGATTGCCAGTGCAAGCGCACGCATGAAAAGACGGACGCAATGCACCCACTCCCTGTCATTCCGAACGCAGTGAGGAATCTCGCCCGTCAACTCCTCTACAGAAACCGGAGATTCCTCACTGCGTTCGGAACGACATATAGCCGTCCTGCCCATCCCGCTCACGCGCCGGCTCCTCAAGCAGCAGCAGGTTCAACCGCTGCAGGTCGATCGGCTTGGTCAGGTGATGGTCGAAGCCTGCCGACAGTGCACGCGTGCGGTCCTTGTCCTGCCCCCATCCGGTAATGGCGATCAGCATCGCTTCCCGTCCCGCCGGCAGTGTGCGGATCCGCTGCGCGACCTCATTGCCGGTGAGCCCGGGCATGCCGATATCGAGCAGCACGGTATCGGGCTGAAAACCCCCGAACTCCGTCAGCGCGGCTTCGCCGTCGAAAGCAGTCCGGATCTCGTGCCCCTGCAGCCGCAGGAATTCCGCCAGCGTCTCCGCAGCATCGCGGTTGTCATCCGCGATCAGGATGCGGCGTGCGGGAGCAAAACGCGCCGGCACCACGACGCCAGCCTCGGTGTCGGGTTCGGCGGCAGCATGCAGGGGCAGCCGCACGGTGAAGCGACTGCCCTTGCCCGGTCCCGCGCTGGCGGCGGAGATCGAACCGCCGTGCAGCTCAACCAGTCCCTTCGACAGCGACAGGCCGATGCCGAGCCCGCCGCCGGAACGGTCCTGCGTGGACCGCACCTGCGTGAACATCTTGAAGATTTCCGTCAGCGCGTCGCGCCGTATGCCGATGCCGTCATCGGTGACGCTGATGATGATCTCGTCGTCGAGACATTCGCCATGCAGGCGAATGGTTCCGCCGGGGTCGGTGTATTTCGCGGCATTGGTCAGCAGGTTGGAGATGACCTGTGCGACGCGCAGCTGGTCGGCTTCGAAATGCACCGGCTGCGGCGGCAGGTCGATCAGCAGTTCATGGCGCTTGGCGTCGATCAGCGGCTGCGCCGTTTCGACGGCAGCATCGACGACGGCTTTCAGTTCGATGGATTCCTTGCGCAGGCGCAGCATGCCGCGCGTGATGCGCGACACATCGAGCAGGTCTTCCAGCAGCAGCGACATGTGCCGCACCTGCCGCTCGATCACGTCATGGCTCCAGCGCTTCTGCGCGTCGGTCGCGCCCGGCGACTTGGATATCAGCGCCGCCTGCCGGATCGGCGCAAGCGGGTTGCGCAGTTCATGCGCGAGCGTGGCGAGGAATTCATCCTTGCGCCGGTCGGCCTCATGCAGTGCATGTTCGTGCTGCTTGCGCTCGGTGACATCGGCGAACCAGACGGCGACCGCGCCCGGCAGCGGCGAGGCCACGACATGGAACCAGCCGTTGATGCCGTGCGCCGCCGAATGCAGTTCGAATTCGCGCGTCTCGCCGGCGTCGGCCACGGCGACAAAATGCGCGAACACGTCCGGCACATTCCAGGCGCCGGGCAGTACTTCCTGCACGCGCCGCCCCACCAGGTCCTGCACCGGCCGCCACAATTCCCGCGCGGCAGCGAGGTTCACATAGCTCCAGCGGAAATCGACGATGCGCCCCTCCGGATTGCGCACCGGTGCCAGCACATTGAACGGCACCGCCGACGAATCGAGCACGACACGGAAACGCCGATCGCTCTCCATCGCGTTGGCCTGCGCGTGTGCGCGCTCGACGAATACTGCAGCCTTCCGCGCGCAAATGTCGGCAAGCCGCGTCTCGCGCTCGTCCGGCACGTGCGGCCGGAGAAAGTACACGGCGATCACACCGAGCACATCGCCGCTGGCGCTGATCAGCGGCGTACAGTGCGCAGCGCGGAAGCCGAGCTCGCGGCCGATAGGACGCGACATCTCGAAACGCGAATCCGCTTCGGTGTCCTCGACGACGACGCGGCGCTTTTCCCTGAAGGCTAGCCCGCAGGCGCTGTCGCCGGCAATCGCCTGCGACAGCCGCTGCAGGCCGGCGTCGGAAAAACCTATGCCGGCGGCGACTATCATCCGGTCCTGCGCGGGATCGCGCAGCGATACCATGCCCTGTACGCCGCCATGGAAACCGGCAAGCGTCTGCAGGATGGCCTGCAACTGGCTGGTCAGGTCGCCCAGTTCCAGCAGCCGGCTGCTGAGTTCATGCAGATGGTGCAGGTCCGCGACCTGCTGCGTCAGCTGGGTTCTAGTGCTGGCAAGCAGTTCGTCGATCCGCTTGCGCTCAGTGATGTCGAAGGTCGCGCCGCTCAGGCGCAATGCGCGCCCCCTGCCGTCACGCTCGATATGTATGCGGGTGAAGAACCAGTGCGCCTGCCCGTCCGGCAGGACCATCCGGTGTTCATGGGTGTAGCTCTCGGCGCCTTCCTTCAACTTGCGCTTCAGCATCACGCGCGCTTCCCGCAACTCCTCCGGGCGCAACGGCGCATTCCAGTCGTCCAGCGGCAGCGGCCCGTGGTCCCCGCGCGAGGGCGGGCGGCCGAACATATTCCACAGCGTGCTCGACACGAAGATGGTGCGTGCAGGAAGGTCGATTTCGAACAGGCCGACGCCCGCGTTTTCCTGTACCAGTCGCAGGCGCTGCTCGGCCTCGGCGGCGCGCCGCGTGCTCCAGTGCAGCCGACCGCCGAGCATGAGCAGCAGCAGACCGGCGGCGATATAAGCCAGCAGCGACATGCGGTCCGGCAGCAGTTCGATCCGGAACTCGCCCTGAGGCGGCAGAAGCAGCGCGCCGTTGATCATGCCGATCAGCATCACCGCAAGCCCCGGCCCGCGCCCGATCAGCATCACGGTCAGCAGGATGGCGGGCGCGAAAAAAAGGAAAGGGCTGCGCGAGCCCACCCACGGCTGCATGATCCATTGCAGCGCCACCGCGACCGCGGCAATGGCAGCTGTTTGCGCGATGCGGATCGCCGTCCGACGTTCGGAGGTAGCTGCAGTCATTTATCTCTCTTTCATGGCTCCCGGAAGTGTCGCGTATTCCCGCTCATACCGGTTTGGCCACCATCAGATAAAAGATCAGCACGAATGCGAAGAAGGCCGGGATGCCGAGCGCGACCCAGAGCCAGAAATATCGCCAGTAGGCAATAGGCAAATCCATCCTGTGCTCCACCGCCACGCGCGCGATCGCGCGCATGCGGATCTGCAGCCACACCACCGGCAGCCAGCAGGCAACTGCAATCACGTACAGGATGATCGACCACATCAGCCAGCGGCTGCTTGCCGGAAAACCAGCGAGGCGCATCATCCAGTAGCCGGTCAGCGGCTGGATCACCACCGTGGTGGAAGTAAACAGCCAGTCGGCCAGGACCACGTAGCGCGTCACCACGGCCACTGCCCGCACATCGCGGCTGACGGTGGCGAACAGCAGGTAGAACGCCGAGCCGACGCCGGTGCCGAACAGAAATGTTGATGACATGATGTGCAGCCATTTCACGATCACATATTCCATCAGCGCCGCTCCTGTCTCTCCAGTTCCAGCAGCAACCAGATTGTCGCCATCATCGGCAGGTTCTTCAGCAAGGGGCCGTATGGATGCAGCCAGAATTCCGGCAGGCGCCAGCTGATGACGATGGTATAGAACAGGATCACTGCCAGCTGCGCCAGCCACAGCAGATGTCGCTTATTAAGAACGAAAGTCGCGATGCCGAACGCGAAATCCAGCAGCGCCGCACCGTACAGCATCACCGGCGCGAGCCAGCCTGTGATGCCGACCCGCGCCAGCAGCGCATAGCTTTCCTCGACCGGGTACAGGCCGAGCGATACGATGCCGGTAATGATCCATACCAGCGCGATGCTCCAGCGCAGGACCGGCAGCAACCAGTTCAGTTGCGCCTGCACGCGCAGCAGGCGTGCTTCCGCATTGCTAATGAAATGCCGGACAGAGCGCGGCGCATGGCCGAGCTGCGCAGTGACCGGTGCGGCCGGTGCGGTATTGCCGCGCTCCAGCATCTGCAGGGTTTCCGGTTCCAGCAGGCTGCCGGGCAGCAGCGTCGCCGCCGATGCGGCGGTGCGCACTAAAGGCAGCGGCACCGGGAAAAAGTGGGGCCGGCCCAGCGACATCGCATGCCGCAGCGCCGCGAGGAAACAGCGCAGCGACATCGGCTGCGGGCCGACCAGCGGCAGTCGTGTGCCGCTGCGTAACGGACGCTCGATCAGCGAGGCGATGGCGGCAACCACATCATCGATATGTACCGGCTGTATCTGCTGCGCTCCACCGCCCGGCAGGCCGATCAGCGGCAGACTGGCCAGCGTGGTGAACAGCCGCGCGCTGGCGCCATCAGCACCAAACACTAATGACGGCTGCACGATCACCGAATGCACCGGCAGGCTGCGCAGGAAATCATCCGCGCGTTTCTTGCTCAGGTGATAGCGGCTCTGCGCCTGCTCGTCTGCGCCGAGCGCGGAAATCTGGATCACCAGCCGCACATCGGCGTGCGCGCAAGCGGCGAACAGCGCGCATGGCGCAGCTTCGTGAATCGCTTCGAAGCTTTGTTCGCCCTGTTCGCGGATGATGCCGACCGCGTTGATCACTGCATCGATGCCGGCAAGGCGCGGCGCCCAGACGGCCGCATCAAAGTCGCGTGTGAAATCGGCGGCGACATAACGCAGCCGCGCATCACCGCTCCTGGCCGGCGGCTTGCGTACAGCACACACGACCTCATGCCGCGCGGACAATAAGGCCTGCACCAGATGGCGTCCGATGAACCCGCTTGCGCCGGTAAGCAGCACGACCAAACTCTCCTCCTTTATGCCGGGAACCCCGAGTCTTTTTATGCGTCACAAATGAAACTAGACCGCCCGGCGCGGTCGCTAGTTCAGCGATAGGAATAATTGCGAGGAGGAATCATGAAGACCTGGTCAGAAGCGATGCAGGATGGTGCCGTTTCCGGCAGCGTGGCAAGCGTGTTATCCACGGCGGTGCTGGGAGCCGCCGGCAAGCTGGAAACCGATACGCCGTATGCGCCTACGAATGCGATCAGCCACTGGTTCTGGGGCGAGCGCGCCGCGCATCAGGATGAGCCAAGTGCGCGCTATACCGGGCTCGGCTATGCAATCCATCATGCATCCGCCACGCTATGGGCCATCGTTTATGAGAAATGGTTTGGCGAAACAGCGGAAAAGAAGGAAATCGTTCCGGCACTGGCAGCCGGTGCTGCGGTGGCAGGCCTTGCCTGCTTCGTCGATTACAAGCTGACGCCGCAGCGGCTGCAACCGGGCTTCGAGAAGCGGCTATCGACACGGGCGCTGTTCCTGATGTATGCGACCTTCGGCGCTGCGCTCGCACTGCGCGGACTGGCCACGCCGCGACGGCGCTATGTACGCGCTTTTCCTCTGTATCAATGAGTCTGGCGGTGCGCAAGTCTATCGCAGGAAGGCGCAGGGTCTTGCTGTTACTGGGTTCGGCCGTTCTCGCCACGCAGGCCAGAGCGCAACCGCCCCCAGGTAGAGAAAACATGCCGGCATGCGTGCTCACGCCGCAGCAAACGGAAGGACCGTATTTCGTCGATGAGCGGCTCAGGCGCAGCGACATACGAAGCGATCCTGCGGACGGCTCCGTCAAGCCTGGCGTGCCGCTTGGGTTGACGTTGCGGGTTGCCGCGATCAATGGTGCGCGCTGTTCTGCGCTGCAAGGCGCTGTGGTCGATATATGGCATTGCGATGCATCGGGCATCTATTCCGATGTAGCTGATCCGGGCTTTGATACCACCGGAAAGAAATTCCTACGCGGCTATCAGCTCACCGATGCTAACGGCATCGTGCGCTTTCTTACCATCTATCCGGGCTGGTATCCCGGCAGGACGGTGCATATCCATTTCAAGGTGCGGGCGAAAGATGCCTCCGGACGGGAGCGCGAACTGACCTCGCAACTCTATTTCGACGATGCGCTGACCGCGCGCGTACATGCAAGGCCGCCCTATGCACGCAGGGACAGGCAGGCGCAGAAGAATGAAACGGATGGCATCTTCCGGCATGGCGGGCAGCAATTAGTGCTTGCCGTCGCGGAGGAAGGCGCGGGATATGCGGCGGCGTTCGATATCGGATTGAAGATCGGCTGAAAGATAGCCCGGGTGCGGCAGCGATCTCCTCTTCGCCTCCCCAACCCCTTATCATTCCGAACGCAGTGAGGAATCTCGTCTGTTAACGGCATAACAGCGACCAGAGATTCCTCACTGCGATCGGAATGACAACGCGCAGGAGCATTAACGAAGAGGCGTCAAAGAATCAACACCGCCCTGAAGTCATTAACATTTGTGCGCGTCGGTCCGCTCACCACCAGATCGCCCAGCGCGCTGAAGAATCCGTACCCGTCATTATCATCAAGCATCGCGCGCGCGCGCAGCCCGAGCCGCTCCGCGCACGCGATCGAGTCCGGCTGACAGGTCGCGCCCGCATTGTCTTCCGAGCCGTCGATGCCGTCTGTATCGCAGGCGATTGCGTGAATGCCGGGGCAGCCATCGAGCGCCGTCGCAAGGCTCAGCAGAAATTCCGCATTGCGCCCGCCGCGGCCCTTGCCGCGTACCGTCACCGTGGTTTCTCCGCCGGACAGCAATACGCACGGCTTCTTGAATGGCTGACCGTGCTGCGCGATCTGCCGCGCGATGGCCGCATGCACCGCACCCACGTCGCGCGCCTCGCCTTCGATGCGGTCGGACAGGATATGCGGCTCGATGCCGGCGGCTCTTGCTACTTGCGCCGCAGCTTCCAGCGCCTGCTGCGCGTTCGCGATCACATGATGCGCATTGCGCGCGAAACGCGGATCGTCCGGCTTCGGCGTTTCCCCATCGCCGGAAACGAGATGCCGCTCGATGGCAGGTGGAATGTCGATGCGGTACTTGCGCAGAATCGCCAATGCATCGGCGCAGGTGGTCGGATCAGGCAGCGTCGGCCCGCTGGCGATGATGCCCGGATCGTCGCCTGGCACATCGGAAATCAGCAGCGTCACCACGCGCGCCGGCACGCACGTAAGTGCGAGCCGCCCACCCTTGATGGCCGACAGATGCTTGCGCACGCAGTTGATTTCCGCGATCGTCGCGCCGCTCTTCAGCAAGGCCCTGTTGAGCGCCTGCTTCTGCTCCAGCGCGATGCCCTCTGCCGGCAGGGCCAGCAGGGCCGAACCGCCACCGGAGATCAGGCACAGCACAAGGTCGTTTTCGTTCAACCCCTGCACCATCCGCAGCATGCGGGCAGCCGCCGCACGGCCGGCTTCATCCGGCACCGGATGCGCGGCTTCCACCACTTCGATACGGCTGCAATCAGCGCCATGGCCGTAGCGCGTCACGACCAACCCTTCAAGATCGCCCTGCCAATGGCCCTCGACCACACTTGCCATCGCGGCCGCGCCCTTGCCGGCACCGATGACGAGCGTGCGGCCGTTTTCCGGCGGTGCCGGCAGAAAAGCAGGCAGGCATCTGGCGGCGCTCGCAGCATCGATCGCTGCCGTGTACATCGCAAGCAATAACTCGCGGGGATTATTCATCGGCGAAAAAGAGGAAAGGAACGGAAAGGCAATGATCCAGCATCACGCAGCTGTCCGACTAGCATTTTTATTGATCAACATCAAGACAGAGGAAAACCAAATTCTTTGAAAAATTGACCGGGGACAAATTGTTGCCAAACAGCACTCGAAGCAAAATAACCACTCTGATTAAATGGACTTAGCAAATACGAGCTTTTCCATGGAGGTAATTTATGAAAACATCTAGAGTCCTATCTCTGGCGGCGACAGTAGTTTCCCTCGTTGCCGGCGGCATGGCCGCTGCTGCCAGCAGCAATGAGCCGATCCAGCCGATAAAGGCAGCAAAGCCGCAGGATCCGGCCCTGACTGAACTCGGCAAGAAGCTGTATTTTGACCCGCGCCTGTCCAAATCGGGCTTCATTTCCTGCAACTCCTGCCACAACCTGTCGATGGGCGGTACTGACAACCTGCAGACATCGATCGGCCACAACTGGCAGCAAGGCCCGATCAACTCGCCGACGGTGCTCAATTCCAGCCTGAACGTAGCGCAGTTCTGGGACGGCCGCGCAGCCGACCTGAAGGCGCAGGCAGGCGGCCCGATCGCCAACCCGGGCGAAATGGCTTCAACCCATGTGGTAGCGGTTGATGTGCTGCAGTCGATCCCCGGCTACACGGCGGAGTTCAAGAAGGTCTTTGGCAACGATAAGGTGGATATCGACAAGATCACCAAGGCGATCGCAGCCTTCGAGGAAACGCTGGTCACGCCGGGTTCACGCTTCGACAAATGGCTGGCCGGCGACAAGAAGGCACTGAACGCGAATGAACTGGCCGGCTACAAGCTGTTCAAGGACAGCGGCTGCGTCGCCTGCCACAACGGCCCTGCTGTCGGCGGCAATTCCTTCCAGAAGATGGGCGTGGTCGAGCCGTACAAGACCACGAATACCGCCGAAGGCCGCGTCGCAGTGACGGGCAAGGATGCCGACCGCTTCAACTTCAAGGTGCCGACGCTGCGCAACGTCGAACTGACCTATCCGTACTTCCACGACGGCGAAGCGCAAACGCTGAAGGATGCCGTCGATACGATGGGCCGCCTGCAGCTCGGCAAGAAATTTACCGAGGATGAGAACGCGAAGATCGTCGCCTTCCTGAAGACGCTGACCGGCAAGCAGCCGGACTTCAGGATGCCGATCCTGCCGCCGTCTGTTGACGCAACACCGCGTCCGCAGCCGTTCGGCAAATAAGTTGGCGTAGTTGTTGGCCAAGGGGGAGTGAAACGGGGGCGTAATGCCCCCGTTTTACATTGGTGCGCTGGCGCTCCTGCATGCATCAACCGTGAAAGAAGCGCGTCGCCGCAAACGCCCACGCCAGGATCGCAGCCAGAATCGCCAGCGCCAGCTTCAGCCTGATCTTTTGATGTCGCGCTGCCTTGCGCTCCTGCAGGCGCCGCCGGAATGCATCGTTTCGTTTCTTTGCCTCGCGCCTTATTCGCTCCTCGGCAAGGCCTTCGATCTCCCATTCGACTGTTTTCATTTGTCTCCCCTCAGGCAATGCAGGCCTTATTTTCTTGCCAAAAAAGTACGTAAAATTTGAGGAGAAACAAACGGCAAAGGGAACCAATTCCGGGTCCGTCAACATAAGCGCAAGAGCGCTTGACTTTAGAGTGCCACCCACCGAGACACGGCAGCTACCGGGTCAGCTCATCGACAGTCACTTTGACCTGCACCGTCTCACCCTTGCGCCATACTTCGCCATTGACCGTCGTGCCGGGCTTGGTCGCGGCGACGAAACGCGCAAGGTCTGCGGAATTCTCCACCGCCTTGCCGTTAAGCGACATGATCACATCCCCCGGCCGGATGCCGGCCTTGTCCGCCGGGCCGCCCCTCTCGACTGCAGCCACCAGCGCGCCGCGCGCCTCCTTCAGGCCGAGCGCGGAAGCAAGATCGAGAGTCATCTCCTGCACCTGCACGCCAATGCGGCCGCGCGTGACCTTGCCGCTTTCGCGCAACTGCTTCGAAATATCCATCGCGATATCGATCGGGATCGCGAATGAAATTCCCATGTAGCCGCCGGTCTCGCTGTAGATCTGCGAATTGATGCCGACCACTTCGCCGCGCGTGCTGAACAGCGGACCGCCGGAATTGCCGGGATTGACCGCGACATCGGTCTGAATGAACGGCACGTAGCTTTCGTTCGGCAGCAGCCTCCCCTTTGCACTGACCACGCCCACCGTCACGCTGTTCTCGAAACCGAACGGCGCGCCGATAGCCGCCACCCACTCGCCCGGCTCCAGCTTGGCCGGATCGCCGATCGCGACCGCCGGCAAGCCGCTTGCATCGATCTTGATCAGCGCCACATCGGTATAAGGATCAGCGCCGATCACGCGCGCCGTATATTCACGCTTGTTGGTGAGCTTGACCGACACTTCATCGGTCTGCGCAATCACATGCGCATTGGTCAGGATATAACCGTCCTGGCTGATGATGAATCCCGAGCCGAGGCTGCTCGCCGGCGCTTCTCCCGGCTGCGGCGTCGGCCCGAAGCGGCGGAAGAATTCGTAGAACGGATCGCCCTCGCGCATTCCCGGGACAATGCCCGGTTCCGGCACCTTGCGCGTCGCGCTGATATTGACCACCGCAGCGCCTTGCTGCTTCACGAGATTCACAAAGCTCGGCAACTCGACCGGCGGCGCGGAGGATTGCTGCGCCGACTGTTTTGCCGCCCCGGTTGCAGGCGCGCCCGCTTTCTCGTCTTCGCGGGAACAGGCGATCAACAGCACGGCAATAATGAGTGCCGTAATCCACCAGCCGGTGCGATGCTTGCTGAACATGGGATATCCGTAAGTCTGGACCCGCCAGAAAAATGTGCTTGAACCGCGCACCTGCAAGATAAGTGCCTGTGGTTTCGCTCGCTGAAGACGATACAGCTTCACCGTACAGCGTGAAAAATTCCTCTGGTGTAGCGCAAGGATTACATGAAGACTTTACGGTTCTTTGCATTTTCTACCGGCCATATTTTCCCGATAGGCGATGCAACCGGGAGTAATACAAAAGCTTGTCTCAGAAAATGCAGTCTTCAAGTTTTCCTATTTGATTTACCCATCCTGGGGCGCGAAACGGGCTTGACATTCAAACATCTGAAAATAATAATTAGGAATCCTAATTAATTTCCATGAATACTTTCGACCATATCAGCATGCCGATTGAATCCCGCATCGCCACCGGCTTTGCGCGGATCAATACCGCCATGCGCAGCAAGGCGTGGATGCAGGCAGCGGCAAACGGATTGACACCGACCCAGGCCGACATCCTGAACCTGCTCGCCTCGCGCAATGCATCGCTTCGGCTGTCAGCCATCGCGCAGCATCTTGCCATCACGCCCGCCACCACGAGCGATGCGGTCAATGCGCTGATCGCCAAGGGACTGGTCGAAAAAGGACGGGCGACGGATGACGGACGAGCCATTGCGCTGAAGCCGACCAAGGCCGGCGCGCGGCTGGCAGTGACGGCGACAGACTGGAGCAGCTTTCTGGGCGCGGCGGCGGAAACGCTGAACGAGGAAGAGAAAACGGCCCTGCTGCGACTCATCATCAAGATGATCCGCCAGTTGCAGATGCGCGGAGAAATCCCGGTCAACCGCATGTGCGTGACATGCCGGTATTTCGGGCCGAACGAAGTGGATGATCCGCATACGCCGCACTACTGCCACTTCGTGAAGGCGCCCTTCGGGAACCGGCATCTGCGGCTGGACTGCCCGGAACAGGAAGAAGCGGAACCTGCGGATCAGCAGGACAAATGGAAAGTATTTGCCGAATCGTGATTCCTGTTCGGCGTGATTATTGAAGGCCTTATGGCCTTTCAACGCCTTGCGCATCGCAGGTTTTGCGCGTGGCGAATGCATTCGATATTGCATCCGGCGACCTGCCTGCCGGGCGCAATCGAATAAGACGGGAATCCGGGGAAGTTTGGCGACGCCCCCGGGTTCCCAACCCCTTAAATCCAGACAGAAAGAAGGAGTGATCTGATTATGACGACTAAAGCGATTTTTTACCATGCCGGCTGCCCCGTCTGTGTCGCGGCTGAAGAGCAACTTGTCGGCGCGCTCGATCCGAAACAATTCGATGTGGAGGTAGTACATTTTGGTACGGCGCGCGACCGAATTGCGGAAGCAGAGCGATTCGGCGTCAAGTCGGTGCCCGCACTGGTTATCGGCGGAAGTGTTTTCCACATTAACCATGGCGCCTCAATGGCGGACGTAAAAGGCGCCTGACAATAGCGAGGCGGGCAGGATGCGTTCTGCCCGCCATATATCCCGGAAGGAGCAACAGCATGAGAGCGACTGTCGATGCACTGCTTGTCGGAACCGTGCAGGCCTTGGCTGGAAGCTCACATGCCAGCGGGATCGACAAACATCCCGTAGAGGATCGCCTCTGGCTGGACATTGAAGGCTTTGCCGGCGACCAGCAGGCAGACCGCAAGCATCACGGCGGCCCCGACAAGGCGGTGCACCACTACGCCTTCGACCATTACCCGTCCTGGACTGCAGAAATCGGATCGAGGGAAGTGCTGTCCCGGCCCGGCGCCTTCGGAGAAAACCTGTCAACCTCAGGCATCACGGAGGAAGACGTCTGCATCGGCGACATCTTCATGCTTGGATCGGCAACCGTGCAGGTATCGCAGGCGCGCCAGCCATGCTGGAAGCTGAACAAGCGTTTCGACTTCCCCGGAATGTCGCGACTGGTGCAGCAAAGTGGAAAAACTGGCTGGTACTATCGCGTCCTCGAAACCGGATGGGTCGCTCCCGGTAGCGACCTCACTTTGCTGGAGCGCCGCCATCCCGAATGGCCGCTTGCAAGAATTCTTGACGTGCTTTACTGGAAAACGCTGGATGCCGCCGCTCTGGAAGCGCTGTGTGGCATCGAGGTATTTCCTGCATCGTGGCGGCAGTTGTTTGAGCGTAGATTGCAGGCGCTGGAAGTCGAGGATTGGACCAGACGCCTCGATGGCGCATCAAGGGAAGTCCCACAATGAAAAAGGGCCGGCAACAAGGCCAGCCCTTCGACTTCTGGTGCCGTTGAGAGGAATCGAACCTCCGACCTACTGATTACGAATCAGTTGCTCTACCAACTGAGCTACAACGGCGAAAGCGCGTATTCTATCAAAGAAACTTACAGGGCGGCTAGATCACTGCCCTTCTGTTTCGCGCACCCTCCGGACCGCGTTTATTCGAGGTGGTAACTCGTCACGCGCTCGACTTCATTCTTCGAGCCAAGGAACACCGCCACTCGCTCATGCAGTTTTTTCGGCTGTATGTCG
>JAEZVM010000159.1 GCA_023420795.1 Pseudomonadota bacterium | reverse complement strand
GACCTGGAAAAGATTTTTGCGCCGTATTACCGGGTTGCCGGAAGCATCGCCACCGGTTCCGGCTTGGGGCTGGCGATCGTGAAAGAGATCGTGGCGCAGCACAAGGCGTGGGTCAGCATGCAAACGAAGATGGACGGGCAAGGCAACATCGCTATCGTATCGTTTCCGGCGCTGGCAGCCGGATGACAGCATGATGTCCCGGTGGAAGCTTGCTGAAGCCGTTCGTCTTTCCTGCGGTTGATTCAGCCTTTCCCAAACCTCTCGCGCAGCAGGTTCTTCTGCACCTTGCCCATTGTGTTGCGCGGAAGCTCTGGCACGAAGAACACATGTTTCGGCACCTTGAAGTTGGCGATCTGCGATTTCAGGGACTCGATCACGCCCGCTTCCGTGAGGCTTGCATCCGGCTTTGTAACGACTACTGCGGTCACTGCTTCGCCAAAGTCGGGATGCGGCACGCCGATCACCGCTGATTCGACCACGCCATCCATTTCATCGATAAAGGATTCGATCTCCTTCGGATAGACGTTGTATCCGCCGGAGATGATCAGGTCCTTGCTGCGGCCGACGATGCTCAGATAACCGTCGGCGTCGAAGCGCCCGACATCGCCGGTTTTGAAATAACCGTCGGCGGTGAATTCCTCCGTTGTCTTTTCCGGCATGCGCCAGTAGCCCTTGAACACATTAGGGCCCTTGACCTGGATGTCGCCGATTTCACCGGTTGCGCACGGTGCGCCGTCGCCTTTTACGACGCGCACCGACACGCCGGGCAGCGGTAAACCAACAGTGCCGCCGACACGCTTGCCGTCATACGGATTCGAAACCAGCATCGTGGTCTCGCTCATGCCGTAGCGCTCGAGAATCGTGTGGCCGGTGCGGCGGATGAATTCGTTGAAGGTGTCGGTCAGCAGCGGTGCCGAACCGGAGATGAACAGGCGCATGTTCGCGCAGGCATCCTTGCCGAAAGCCGGATCGGCGAGCAGGCGCACGTAGTAGGTCGGCACGCCCATGAATACCGTCGAGCGCGGCAGATGCCGGATCACCTCGGCGCCGTCGAATTTCGGCAGAAAGATCATCTTGCTGCCGTTGAGCAGCGCGCCGTGCGACGCGACGAACAGGCCGTGCACATGGAACAGCGGCAGCGCGTGCAGCAACACATCGCCCGGCTGCCAGCGCCAGTAGTCTTGCAATACCAGCGCGTTCGATGCGAGATTGTCGTGCGTGAGCATCGCGCCCTTGCTGCGGCCGGTCGTGCCGGAGGTGTACAGGATCGCGGCCAGATCGTCCGGATTGCTGTGTACCGTGTCGAAGCTGTTCGATTGCAGCGCCGCGCGCACCAGCAGCGAGCCGGTACGCTCGTCGCCGAGCGTGAACACATGCTTGGCGCCGTTCGCGAATGCGATCTGCGACACCCAGCCGAAGTTCTGCGGCGAGCAGACAACGACCGACGGTTCCGCGTTTTCGACGAAGTAGGAAATCTCGGCCGCGCGATAGGCGGTATTGAGCGGCAGATAGACATAGCCGGCGCGGATCGTCGCGAGGTAGAGCATCAGCGCTTCCGGCGACTTTTCTACCTGCACCGCGATGCGCGCGCCTGGCGGCAGGTCGAGGCCGGCGAGCAGGTTGGCGAGTTTCGCGGTGGCGCAGTCGAGATCGTTCCACGAGTAGTACAGGCCGTCATGAGTTTCGATGCAGCAGGCCGTGCGATCTTGCGGAAAGCGGGATGCGAAGAGTGCGTAGAGGTTGGCGTTCATTGTCGGTACTTATTTGCCTGAATTATTTGCCGGAGAATTCGGGTTTGCGCTTGTCGAGAAAGGCTCGCACGCCTTCGCGGTAATCCTGCGATTCGAGGAATGCGAATGCCTCGCGCAGCTCCTGCTCGGTCAATGGATCGGGCTGCGCAGTCAGGCGGCGCGCCATGCGCTTGTTCATGCGGGCAGCAAGCGGCGCGCCTAGCGCGATGCGTTGCGCCGTTTTGCGCACGTCTTCTTCGACATCGTCGGCAATGCGGTTGATCAGCCTCTTGTCCTTTGCTTCCGAGGCGTCGAACACCCGACCTTCGAGCAGGATTTCCAGCGCCGCCGTCTTGCCCACCAGTTGCAGCAGCTGCTGCAGCTCGCCCGGCGCGAGCGGAAAGCCGAGCCGGTTGACCGGAATGCCGAAGCGCGAAGCCGGCGAGGCGATGCGCAGATCGCAGGCGCAGGCGATCTCCAGTCCGCCGCCGACGCACACGCCCTCGATCGCCGCGATGGTCGGATGCAGGCACTCGGAGATCGCCTGCAGCGCCTGCGCGATGGTTTCGGTGTGATAGCGCATGCCTTTCTCCACCGTGCTGCGCACTTCGGGAAACTCCTCGATGTCGGCGCCAGCGGCGAAGTTCCTGCCTTCGCCGCGCACGATCACACAGCGCAGTGCTTCATCCTGCGACAGAACGGTGAATTCGCGCGTCAACGCGTTCCACATCGACAGGCTGATCGCATTGAGCTTGCCCGGATTGGAAAGAGTAACCGTGGCGATCAAGCCGCTTTTTTCTACGCGTACTTCCGACATGCTTATGCCCACTGCCTGCGATAGGTGATGACCAAGGCGATGATGCCGAACGCGACCATCGGCAGTGAAAGCATCTGTCCGGCAGAAATGGTCAGTCCCGCGAAATGGACTTCATAGTCCGGCGTGCGGAAGTACTCGGTGATGAAACGTGCCACGCCGTACAGGCCGACGAACAGCGCGCCGACCGCCAGCGGCGGGCGCTGCTTGCGCGCATAGATCCACACAATGATGAAGAGCAGCAGGCCGTCGATCAGCGCTTGATAGATCGGCGATGGATGGCGCGGCACGCTGTCGACGTTCGGCCAGATCATCGCCCACGGCAGCGACGGATCGGCGGCGCGCCCCGGCAGTTCGGCATTGATGAAATTGCCGATGCGGCCTGCGGCATAACCGAGCGGGACCATCGGCGCGATGAAGTCGTAGACATCGACGATGTGCTTGCCTGCCTTGCGGGCCCACAGCGACATCGCGATCAGCACCCCTAGGAAGCCGCCGTGGAAAGACATGCCGCCTTTCCAGACCGCGAAGATTTCCAGCGGATGGCTGAAGTAGTAGGCGGGGTTGTAGAACAGCACCTCGCCCAGCCGCCCGCCGAGCACTACGCCGAGTACGCCGTAGAACAGCATGTCGTCAAGGTCTTCCTTCTTCCAGCCGGCGGCTGCCATATGCGGCTGCGTGGCGCGCACGCGGCCGAGCACGATGAACTGGATGAAGGCGACCATGTACATCAGACCGTACCAGTGCACCGACACGGGGCCGATGGAAAAGGCGATCGGATCGGGAAGAGGGTGGACGAGCATCTATCGTTTCTTTCGCAGTAAGTCGAGAAAAGTGTGCAGCACCGGAGACCGGTTGTCGCGCCGCCATGCCAGCCCGGTTTCGACGGACAGCGTCTTGCCGGACAAGGGCTTGTATTCGACGCCGGGGCGCTTCAGGTTCGACACGGATTGTGGCACAAGCGCAATGCCCATGCCTGCGGAAACCAGGCCGACAATGGTCTGCATCTGGATCGCTTCCTGTCCGATGCGCGGTGTCAGGCCCGCATCCCGGAAGCAGCCGAGGATCGCATCGTGGAAGGCGGGCGCAATCCGGCGCGGAAAAATAATCAACGGCAGGTCGGCGACCGCCTTCAGCGTGGCGGTATTCTTCCCGCGCAATGCTTTCAGGTCCTGCGGCGCGGAGAGAATCAGCGGTTCTGACAACACCGTCATGTATTCCAGCTCGGCTTTTGCTTTGTCGTGCAACGGCGGAATCAGCAGGCCGGCGTCGATCCTGCCCTGCATCAGGTCTTCCAGCTGCACATCGGTGGTCGCCTCCCGCAAGTCGATCTGCACCTGCGGATGGCGTTCGCGGAATTCGCGCAGCAGCGGCGGCAGGATGCTGTAGTCGGCGGTCGAGACGAAGGACAGCGACAGCAGCCCCGATTCGCCGGA
>JAEZVM010000095.1 GCA_023420795.1 Pseudomonadota bacterium | reverse complement strand
TCGCCTTTGCGCGCTGCAGGATCGTCCAGTAATAGCGGTAGCTGGCGCGATCATGTAGCGTGCCATTGTATTGTATAGGTCCCCATTGCGCAGCTTGCGCTTTCGCGAGAATGTGGGCGGCGTCGGCAACTTCCGCATCGCGGGGGGAGAAGGCGTGCAGTATCGGCTTGATCTGGGTCGGGTGGATGCTCCACATCCGGGTGTAGCCGAATTCTGTGGCTGCCCGGGTTGCGTCATTCGCGACAACGGCTGCATCCCTGATTTCGGTGGTCACGTTATGCGAGGGCACCTTGCCGTGGGCATGGCAGGCGGCCGCGATTTCCAGCTTGGCGCGCATGACCAGTGGATGTGTGAACTGGCCCGGCGAGCGCATCGCGCCTCCCGGAATCGCGCCGTAGTGGGCCGATACGAAATCCATGATTCCGAACGACAGGCATTCCACCTGCGGCAAGGCGGCAATCGCATGCACGTCGGCGAGCGCGCCGTGCGTTTCAATCAGGACGTGGACCGGAAGATTGTCGCGGCCGCCTTGCATGGCGCGACGCTGGATGATATCGAGAGCGGTTTTGACATCGGCAAGACTGTTAACTTTCGGCACGACGAGATACGCAAGACGCCTGGCCGCGCCTTCGCAAATGATCGCGATGTCCTGTTCGAAGCAGGGATGAGTGAGATCGTGGATGCGTGCACCGATGCGCGCGAAGCGGTTGCTGTCGCCGGCAATCAGCGAGGCAACCAGCTTCGCATGGGCTTTCTCATTGCCGGCGCTGGCGCCGTCTTCGCAGTCGAGCGTGATATCGAAAACAGGGCCCAGCTCTTGTTGCAGGGCAATCGCCTTGTGCATCAGCTTCTCTGAGCCGGCGTAGTGATCGCAGACCGGAATCGTCACCGGCTGATGTTTGCCCTGGAATAAGACCTCGGTAGGGTGCATGTTTGCTCGCGTTGGACGTGCAGAATAAAAAACAGGCGGCGAAACCCATGGTTTGCCGCCTGTTCGTTCATGGGGTAAGCGTTAGCCTACCAGATGCTTCACGCCGTCGCGCTCTTCCATCAGTTCTTTCAGCGTCAGGTTGATACGTTCTTGCGAGAACGCATCGATTTTCAGGCCCTGGACGATCTTGTACTCGCCGTTTTCGGTCGTGACCGGGAAGCCGAACATCGTGCCTTCCGGGATGCCGTAGGAACCGTCGGACGGAATGCCCATCGTGGTCCACTTGCCGTTGGTGCCGAGCACCCAGTCACGCACGTGATCGATCGCTGCATTGGCTGCGGAAGCTGCGGAGGACAGGCCGCGTGCCTCGATGATTGCCGCGCCGCGCTTGCCGACCGTCGGCAGATAGACGTCCTTGGTCCAGGCTTCGTCGCTCACCAGATCCTTGGCCGGCTTGCCGTCGATGAGGGCATTGGTGAAATCGGCGTACATGGTCGGCGAGTGATTGCCCCACACGCACAGCTTCTCGATCGACGTGATCGGCTTGCCGACCTTCTGTGCCAGTTGGGTCAGCGCACGGTTGTGGTCCAGGCGCAGCATCGCGGTGAAGTTCTTGGCCGGCAGGTTCGGTGCCGATTTCATCGCGATGTAGGCGTTGGTGTTGGCCGGGTTGCCGACTACCAGCACCTTGACGTTGCGCGAGGCGACGGCGTCCAGCGCCTTGCCCTGCACCGTGAAGATCTGTGCGTTGGCTTCGAGCAGGTCCTTGCGCTCCATGCCCGGGCCGCGCGGACGTGCGCCGACCAGCAAGGCGACATCGGCATCCTTGAACGCGGTCATCGGATCGCTGTGCGCGGTCATGCCGGCCAGCAGCGGGAATGCGCAGTCGTCGATTTCCATCATGACGCCCTTGAGCGCCTTCTGGGCCTTCTCATCCGGGATTTCCAGCAGTTGCAGGATGACAGGCTGGTCTTTGCCCAGCATATCGCCGTTGGCGATGCGGAACAGCAGGGAGTAGCCGATTTGGCCGGCGGCGCCGGTGACGGCAACGCGCATAGGGGCTTTAGCCATGATGAATCTCCAAAGTGGGAATGAAAACGATGACGAAAAACGCTATGAAATTTTGATAAGCCTGTAATGATACAGTTGAAAATCCCCGCAGTCATAGTTGCAGTTCCGCTCTCAGCCGCGCACTTGCAGCCATGAAATTGCTGTGATTTTCATCGTAAAAAGGTTGCCTGAGTGTAGGATGAGGTAGAAGGCCTGTCAATGATTATCATATATCTTATATAAGACATATCACCTGGTAGTTTTTGCTAGACGGCAACCGGGATTTTATGGTGAAATCCCAAGTTATGAGTTCCACCCCGTCCAATCTGATCATCAATGGTGCGCCTGGCGCGGGGGCGGCGGTTTCTGCTTCCGGCAGTTCGCCTACTTTCAGTCCGCTATATCAGCAGATCAAGGCTCTTATCACGCAAAGCTTGCAGTCCGGGGAGTGGAAGCCGGGCGAGCTGATTCCGAGTGAAGTCGAGCTGGCCAATCGTTTCAAGGTAAGTCAGGGTACGGTGCGCAAGGCAATCGATGAACTTGCTGCGGAAAACCTGGTGGTCCGCCGTCAAGGCAAGGGCACCTTCGTGGCCACGCATCATGAAGCGCGCGCGCAATACCGGTTCCTGCGACTGATGCCCGATGCGGGCGAGCCGCACTATGCCGACAACAAGATTCACGAAGTCAAGCGACTTCGCGCGCCAGCCGAGGTTGCGCGCCTTCTCGATATCAAATCCGGCGATTCCGTCATCTACATCAAGCGCGTTCAGTCGTTTGATGGATTGCCCATCATTGTCGAAGAGCTGTGGTTGCCTGGAGGGATCTTCAAGGGTCTGACGGCAGAGCGCCTGATCGAATACAAGGGGCCCATGTATGGACTCTTCGAGATGGAGTTCGGCACGCGCATGATCCGCGCCACCGAAAAGATACGCGCTGTGGCCGCCGACGAGGGTACGGCTGCGCTGCTGGGCATTGCGCCGGGCAAGCCTCTGTTGAATGTCGAGCGCGTTTCCTATACCTATGGCGACAAGCCGGTGGAAGTGCGTCGCGGACTGTATCTGACGGATCGGCATCATTATCAGAATGAGCTGAGTTGAACTGGGCGCTTCGCTTGGCAATAAGGGATAACCCTGCTTGACAAACGAATAAATGCGCTTTGGTGGGAATGAGTGTTGGTGCGCTGTGCGAAATCAGCGAAAATTACGGGATTTTCAAGTCCAGGGAGGTGCTGTCATGTCTGAAGCCGTGAAAAAAAACCGGCGACAATTTGGTGTAATGACGTTTGCGGACACGGTCCACTACCGGTTGCCTTTAGCCGGTATCGTATCGATTCTGCATCGTATCAGCGGCATATTGATGTTTTTGCTGTTGCCGTTCATCTTGTTCTTGCTCGATAAGAGTTTGACGTCCGAAATTTCCTTCGAATACTTCAAAGGCTTCACTTCGCACTGGTTCGTGAAGCTCTTGATCCTCGCATTGTCCTGGGCCTATCTGCATCACTTCTGCGCTGGCGTGCGCCATCTGTTCATGGATCTGCACATGGGTCTGTCCAAGGACAGCGGCCGCAAATCCGCCGTTGGCGTGTTTGCGGTAAGCCTGCCGCTGACTGTACTGGTTGCATTGAAATTGTTCGGAGCTTTTTAAATGGCAAACAATAACATCGGACCGAAGCGCCTCGTCGTTGGCGCGCATTATGGCCTGCGCGACTGGCTCGCGCAGCGCATGACGGCAATCGTGATGGCACTCTATACCGTCATCCTGCTGCTGTCGTTTTTGACCGGCAGCAATTTTAGCTATGAAGGCTGGGCCGGCCTGTTCGCGCAGCAATGGTTCAAGATCGCTACTTTCGTTACCTTCCTGTCGCTGCTGTATCACGCTTGGGTCGGCATGCGTGACGTCTGGATGGACTACGTCACCAAGTCGGTCGGTCTTCGACTTGCATTTCAAGTTGCCACACTCCTGTGGCTGGTCGGTTGTGCCGGTTGGGCGGCGCAGATTATCTGGAGAGCGTAATCGTGGCAGCAATTAAACAATCACTTCCTGTCCGCCGTTTTGATGCGGTTATCGTTGGCGCCGGCGGTTCCGGCATGCGGGCTTCGCTGCAACTGGCTGAAGCCGGTCTGAATGTGGCGGTCTTGTCCAAGGTGTTCCCGACCCGTTCGCACACCGTTGCTGCGCAGGGCGGTATCGGTGCGTCGCTGGGCAACATGTCCGAGGATAACTGGTACTGGCACATGTTCGATACCGTCAAGGGCTCGGACTACCTCGGTGACCAGGACGCAATCGAATTCATGTGCCGCGAGGCACCGAAGGTCGTGTACGAACTCGAACACTTCGGCATGCCGTTCGACCGCAACCCGGACGGCACGATTTACCAGCGCCCGTTCGGCGGCCATACCGCGAACTTCGGCGAAAAGCCGGTGCAGCGCGCCTGCGCCGCGGCCGACCGTACCGGACACGCGCTGCTGCATACGCTGTACCAGCGCAATGTGCGCGCCCGCACGCATTTCTTCGTCGAATGGATGGCAATCGACCTGATCCGTGATCAGGACGGTGACGTGCTCGGCGTGGTTGCGCTGGAAATGGAAACCGGCGACGTGATGATTCTCGAAGCGAAGACCACGCTGTTTGCCACCGGCGGCGCAGGGCGCATTTTCGCGGCTTCGACCAACGCCTTCATCAACACCGGCGACGGCATGGGCATGGCTGCTCGCGCCGGCCTGCCGCTGCAGGACATGGAGTTCTGGCAGTTCCATCCGACCGGCGTGTCCGGTGCCGGCGTGCTGATCACCGAAGGCGTACGTGGCGAGGGCGGTATCCTGATCAACGCCAACGGCGAGCGTTTCATGGAGCGTTATGCGCCGACGCTGAAGGATCTGGCGCCGCGTGACTTCGTATCCCGCTCGATGGACCAGGAAATCAAGGAAGGCCGCGGCTGCGGCCCGAACAAGGATCACGTATTGCTGGACCTGCGTCACATTGGCGCCGACACCATCAAGAAGCGTCTGCCGTCGATTCTCGAAATCGGCCACAAGTTCGCCAACGTCGACGCAACGAAGGAGCCGATTCCGGTCGTTCCGACGATTCACTACCAGATGGGCGGCATCCCGACCAACATCAACGGCCAGGTCGTCGCGCCGAAGAACGGCATTCCGAACGAGGTCGTCAACGGCATGTACGCGATCGGCGAATGCGCCTGCGTGTCGGTGCACGGTGCAAACCGCCTGGGCACCAACTCGCTGCTCGACCTGGTCGTGTTCGGCCGCGCGGCGGGCAACCATATCGTTGCGCAGAACCTCAAGCAGAAGAGCCACAAGGCGCTGCCGGCGGATGCGGCCGATCGCGCAATGGAGCGCCTCGCGCGCCTCGAAACCAGCACCGGTTCCGAACGTGTGCAGGACGTTGCGAACTCCATCCGCTCGACGATGCAGCAATACTGCGGCGTGTTCCGTACCGACGACCTGCTGCAGACGGGTCTCCAGAAGATCATGGAGCTGGACGAGCGCCGCAAGCATGTGTCGTTCAAGGACAAGTCGAAGGTCTTCAACACCGCGCGTGTCGAGGCACTCGAGCTGGACAACCTGATTGAAACGGCCAAGGCAACCATCACGTCGGCAGCAGCCCGCAAGGAATCGCGCGGCGCGCATGCGCATCGCGACTACGAGAAGCGCGACGACGTCAACTGGATGAAGCACACGCTGTGGTTCTCCGAGGGCAACCGCCTCGACTACAAGCCGGTCAACACCAAGCCGTTGACTGTTGAAACTTTCCAGCCGAAGGCTCGTACTTTCTAACAAGGTCAGAACATGGCACGTACTCTCAAATTTTCGATTTACCGTTACGATCCGGACAAGGACGAAAAGCCGTACATGCAGGATCTGACGGTGACCTTGCAGGACACCGACAAGATGCTGCTGGATGCATTGCAGCGCATCAAGGCCGATGTGGATGATTCGTTGGCGCTGCGCCGCTCCTGCCGCGAAGGCGTGTGCGGCTCCGACGCGATGAACATCAACGGCAAGAATGGCCTGGCCTGCACCACCAACCTGAACGAACTGACCGAACCGATCGTGCTGCGCCCGCTGCCGGGTCTGCCGGTTATCCGCGATCTGATCGTGGACATGACGCAGTTCTTCAAGCAATATCATTCGATCAAGCCGTACCTGATCAACGACACGATTCCGCCGGAGAAAGAGCGTCTGCAGTCGCCGGAGGAGCGTGAAGAACTCGACGGTCTGTATGAGTGTATTCTGTGCGCTTGCTGTTCGACTTCCTGCCCGTCGTTCTGGTGGAATCCGGACAAGTTCGTCGGCCCGGCCGGTCTGCTGCAGGCATATCGCTTCATCGCCGATAGCCGCGACCAGGCAACCAACGAGCGCCTGGATAATCTGGAAGATCCGTATCGCCTGTTCCGCTGCCATACGATCATGAACTGCGTCGACGTTTGCCCGAAGGGATTGAACCCGACCAAGGCCATCGGCAAAATCAAGGAACTCATGGTGCGTCGCACGGTGTAAGTGTTGCGCAAGGGCGGAAGCCTACAATGCTTCCGCCTTATTTCCTGTGCCTTCCGTCGCATGCTTGGGTGGGCACAAGAAATAAGAGTGAATGAGGAATTATGTCCACTACCCATCAGGCCGATCCGGTAAAGCGCGCTCGTCTGCGCTGGCGTGCCCGTCGCGGATTGCTCGAAAACGATCTAATCGTGACGCGCTTTCTCGATGCGCATGAAGCCACGCTTACCGACGAAGAGGTTGATGCATTTTCCCGGCTGATGGATTTGGCGGATAACGAATTGATGGACTTGCTTCTGGCCCGCAAGGAACCTGCCGGCGATGTCGATCTGCCGCATGTCCATGCACTGCTGGCGAGATTGCGCGCCGCTTGATACAGGTATAAAAGGTTTTTGTTTTTCGGTTTTTCCCCCAATCGACTCACCCCTCCTCACTAGAAGGAAGAGACATGACCAACTCTGAAACCAAGGCAACACTATCGTTCTCCGACGGTTCCCCGTCGCTGGAACTCCCGATCTACAAAGGTTCGATTGGCCCGGACGTCATCGATATCCGCAAGCTGTATGGCGCGACCGGCAAGTTCACCTATGACCCCGGCTTCATGTCGACCGCTGCGTGCAACTCGTCGATCACCTACATCGACGGCGACAAGGGCGAACTGCTGTATCGCGGCTACCCGATCGAGCAGCTCGCGGTCAATTGCGACTTCCTCGAGACCTGTTATCTGCTGCTGAACGGCGAACTGCCGAATGCAGCGCAGAAGGAAAAGTTCGTCAGCACCGTGACCAACCACACGATGGTTCACGAGCAGATGCAGTTCTTCTTCCGCGGCTTCCGTCGCGACGCGCACCCGATGTCGGTGCTGGTCGGTACCGTTGGCGCACTGTCGTCGTTCTACCATGACTCGCTCGACATCAACGATCCGCATCACCGCGAAGTGTCGGCAATCCGCCTGATCGCGAAGCTGCCGACGCTGGTGGCGATGTCCTACAAGTATTCCGTCGGTCAGCCGTTCGTGTATCCGCGCAACGACCTGTCATACAGCGCCAACTTCATGCGCATGATGTTCTCCACGCCGTGCGCCGAGTACAAGGTCAACGATGTGCTGGTGCGCGCGCTCGATCGTATTCTGATCCTGCACGCCGATCACGAACAGAACGCCTCGACCTCGACCGTGCGTCTGGCCGGCTCCTCCGGCGCCAATCCGTTCGCCTGTATCGCAGCCGGCATCGCCTGCCTGTGGGGTCCGGCACACGGTGGTGCGAACGAGGCTGCGCTGCAGATGCTGGAAGATATCCAGCAGCAGGGCGGTGTCGAGCGTATCGGTGAATTCATTGCCAAGGTCAAGGACAAGAACTCGAACGTCAAGCTGATGGGCTTCGGTCACCGTGTCTATAAGAACTACGACCCGCGCGCGAAGCTGATGCGCGAAACCTGCCACGAAGTGCTGAACGAACTCGGCCTGCACGACGATCCGCTGTTCAAGCTGGCGATGGCGCTGGAAAAGATTGCGCTCGAAGACGATTATTTCGTGCAGCGCAAGCTCTATCCGAACGTCGACTTCTACTCCGGCATTGTGCAGCGCGCACTCGGTATCCCGGTTTCGCTGTTCACCGGCATCTTCGCGATGGCGCGTACCGTCGGCTGGATCGCGCAATGGAACGAAATGATCTCTGATCCGGAGCAGAAAATCGGCCGTCCGCGCCAGTTGTTCGTCGGTTCGCCGAAGCGCGATGTGCCGCCGCTGGCGAAGCGTGGTTAATTACATGCAGCAATAAAAAAGCGAGCCCCTGTGGCTCGCTTTTTTTTGATTAGCATATGCTATGCTAGCGACTCCAAAATTTGGTACCACTTCAGGTCGTCACGAAGCCCTTCCCCACAACTTGATGTGCGATCCGCTAACCGGTCAGGCCGTGTCGCGGAAGGTTAAATTAACCCGCTAATCTCGCGAAACGCGAAGAAAGGTGAGCAAGATGATGCAGCAGTACTTCTCCAACTCATATCTGTTTGGAGGCAACGCACCGTACGTTGAAGAATTGTACGAGGCGTATCTCAACAATCCTGGTTCCGTCCCCGATAACTGGCGCGCCTATTTCGATGCGATGCAGCACGTTCCTGCCGTAGATGGCTCGAACAAGCCTGACGTTGCACACGCACCGGTCATTGCCTCGTTCGCAGAACGAGCAAAGCAGGGGCCGATTCGCAATGTGACCGCGACGGCCAACGTCGAAATGGGCCGCAAGCGCGTCGCCGTGACGCAGCTGATCGCCGCCTATCGCGTCCTCGGCAACCGCTGGGCGAATCTCGATCCGCTGCAGCGCCAGGAACGTCCGAACATTCCCGAGCTGGATCCGGCTTTCTATGGCTTTAGCGATGCTGACATGGACACCGTGTTCAACATCAGCAATACCTACTTTGGCCCGGAAACCGCATCGCTGCGCGACTTGCTGCAGGCATTGCGCGACACGTATTGCCGCTCGATCGGCGCCGAGTTCATGTATGTCAGCGACCCCACGCAAAAGCGCTGGTTGCAGGAGCGTCTTGAATCGATCCGCTCCACGCCGAATTTCTCGCCCGAAAAGAAAAAGCACATCCTTGACCGCCTGACCGCGGCCGAGGGTCTGGAGCGTTATCTGCATACCCGTTACGTCGGCCAGAAGCGCTTCTCGCTGGAAGGCGGCGAGAGCTTCATCGCTGCCCTGGATGAGACCATCCAGCGTGCCGGCGAGCGCGGCGTACAGGAAATCGTGATCGGCATGGCCCACCGTGGCCGCCTGAACGTGCTGGTAAACACACTCGGCAAGATGCCGCAGGATCTGTTCGCCGAATTCGAAGGCCGTCATGCAGACGATCTGCC
>JAEZVM010000373.1 GCA_023420795.1 Pseudomonadota bacterium | reverse complement strand
ACCAGCAAACGCAACCGCACGATCGCACTTTCTCAGACGACCCCTTACTTCACTGATGAGGGCATCAGTCGCAGTTATGAGGTTTTCCTCCGTACCACGCGTCCGCCGGAAGTGAATGATGGTGACTACCTGGTGGAGACAAAAGGTGCCAATATCCGGTTCGGCGTGCCATTCTCTGAATTTGACACGGTCTTTTTCGGTGCCGGTGTCGAGCGAACCGAGGTTGAAACGTATTTCGGTGTGGCGGACAAAAACGATAGTCCGGACGTCTATCGTGAGTATGTGGCAGCATTTGGCAGCGCAAATGGAAACCAGAACGCGACCGGGACACATACGGCAAGCACAACGAGTTTCCCGCTCACAATTGCATGGCAGAGAGATAATCGTGATAGCGCTCTAGTGCCTACAGTTGGTCGTTACCAGCGCGTTAATTTTGAAGTGGCGCCGGCTGGTACGGTTAAATATTACCGGGCTATCTATCAACATCAATATTTCCGCCCGCTATTCCGAGCCATTACCTTGGCGTTGAATGGTGAGATTGATTATGGCCATGGTATCGGCGGCAAGCCTTACCCAGTGTTCAAGCGGTTCTATGCTGGCGGTATCGGCTCCGTCCGAGGATATGAGGGATCTTCGCTTGGACCGAAGAGTGAGAGCAATGGGGATCCTGTGGGGGGCACGTCCCGTATCATTGCGAATGCCGAATTACAGTTCCCCTTCCCGGGTTCCGGCAATGACCGCACGCTGCGCTGGTTTACCTTCTTCGATGCCGGTAACGTATTTGGAGAAGGGGCAAGGATGCGGGTTGCGGATCTGCGTTATTCGGCAGGCGTAGGCATCAGCTGGGTATCGCCGATCGGTCCGTTGAAGCTAAGCTACGGCAAGGCTCTGAATGCCGATGAGCAGGACAGGAAGCAGAGCTTCCAGTTCCAGCTTGGCACTGGCTTCTAGTGTAGTGGCATAATAGTAATTTGATTTGCGGAGAATGACCTTGAAGTCTTTAACTACAACATCAAACCTGTTCAAGTGCATCGCTCTTTGCGCGACAATGTTGCTGCCCTTGTCGCATGTGCAGGCGCAGGAATCGAAGGTTGGCTTTGTCAGCACCGAACGCATATTCCGCGAGGCGGCTCCGGCAAAGGCGGCACAGGCAAAGATCGAACAGGAATTCTCCCGTCGCGACAAGGAATTGCAGGAAATGGCCGCCAGGCTGAAATCCATGTCGGAAAAGCTCGACAAGGATGCTGCTGTGTTGTCGGAATCGGATCGCATGAAGCGCCAGCGCGATCTTTCGGATCTGGACAAGGATTTCCAGCGTAAGCAGCGTGAGTTCCGCGAAGACCTGAACCAGCGCCGCAATGAGGAGTTGGCGATCGTGCTGGACCGCACCAACAAGGTGATCAAGCAAATCGCCGAGGCGGAAAAATACGATATCGTCTTCCAGGAAGCGGTTTACGCCAGCCCGCGGATCGACATCACCGATAAAGTGCTCAAGGCGCTCAACAAGTAAATCTGAAAAGGGCCAAGATGAGCAATCGGCTGGGAAAATTGGTCGAACGCTTGGGAGGCCAACTGATAGGCGATGCCGAGATCGAAGTGATCGGCATCGCACCCCTCGATGCGGCGGATGCGTCGCATATCACGTTTCTCTCCAATCCAAAGCTGCGTGCGCAGGCAGCGCAGACCAAGGCTGCGGCATTGATCCTGTCATCAGCGGACGATGCGGTGATCAGTGCAGACTACAAGGGAGCACGGATTGTCACTGACAATCCCTATGCCTACTTTGCGCGCGTCGCTCAACTGTTCGCGGAACAGAATGCGATTCCTGTTGTTCCGGGCATTCATCCAAGCGCCAGCGTGCATCCTGACGCGCAAGTCGCGGCTAGTGCATATATCGGTCCTCACGTTACGGTAGAGGCGGGGGCGATTGTTGCGGACCGGGCGGTCATTGAAGCGGGTAGCTTTATCGGACGCGGTGCGCAGGTCGGTGCCGACACTCATTTCTTCGCCAACGTGAGCTTCCATGCCGATTGTGCAATCGGACAGCACGGCATCATTCACTCTGGTGCGGTGATCGGCGCCGATGGTTTCGGCTTTGCAAAGGAAAAGGGAGCGTGGATCAAGATCCCGCAGACCGGCCGCGTGGTGATAGGTGATGATGTCGAGATCGGCGCCAATACCACGATCGACCGCGGTGCACTGGCCGATACCGTGATCGAGGACGGTGTGAAGCTCGATAATCAGATTCAGATCGGACACAACTGCCATATCGGTGCGCATACCGCGATGGCTGGCTGTGTCGGCGTGGCCGGCAGCGCCAAGATCGGCAAGTATTGCACCTTCGGCGGCGCGGCGATGGTGCTCGGCCATCTGACCATCGTCGATAACGTCCATATTTCATCGGGCAGCATGGTATCGCGCTCGATCCTCGAAGCCGGACATTACACCGGCTTCTATCCCTTGGCAAAGAACGCGGAATGGGAGAAATCGGCTGCCATCGTGCGCAATCTCGGCACGATGCGTGAGAAAATCCGCGATCTTGAAAAAACTATTAAATCGCTTACCGGAAAACAGTAATGAAAACTCTCGATATTAATCAAATTAAAGAATATCTTCCGCATCGTTATCCGCTGCTGCTTGTGGATCGCGTGCTGGAATGGGAGTCCGGCAAGTCGATTACCGCGATCAAGAACGTGACCGTCAACGAGGAATTCTTCAACGGACATTTCCCTCACAAGCCGGTTATGCCCGGCGTGCTGATGATCGAAGCGATGGCGCAGACCGCCGCGCTGCTGTCTTTTTTGACGATGGGGACGAAACCGGACGAAAACAGCGTGGTCTATTTTGTTGGCATCGACGGCGCACGCTTCAAGCGTCCGGTAGAGCCGGGCGATCAGCTGAAGATGCAGGTCGAGATTCTGCGCAATGCGCGCGGCATATGGAAATACAAGGCTCAAGCAACGGTTGATGGCCAGATTGCGGTGGAAGCGGAACTGATGTGCACCATGCGCAGCATCACTGATCCGAGCCAGCCAGCGGGGCAGTAATGACCATTATTCATCCTACCGCGATTGTCGATCCCAATGCGGAACTCGATGATTCGGTTGAGGTTGGCGCCTATGCGATCATCGGACCGAACGTAAAAATCGGCGCGCGCACGAAGATCGGTCCGCATGTCGTCATAGACGGCTATACGTCGATCGGCTGCGACAATCACTTCTTCCAGTTTTCATCGATCGGCGCGGCGCCGCAGGACAAGAAATACATGGGAGAGCCGACTCGACTGGAGATCGGCGACCGCAACACGATACGCGAATTCTGTACCTTCAATCTCGGTACGGTGCAGGATGCGGGCGCAACCCGAATAGCCAATGACAACTGGATCATGGCCTACGTGCATCTGGCCCATGACTGCCAGCTCGGTAGCAATATCATTCTGGCGAATAATGTAACGCTGGCCGGCCATGTGCATCTGGCCGACTGGGTGTTTTTAGGCGGCTTCACCTCCGTGCATCAGTTCTGCCATATCGGCGCGCATGCAATGACCGCATTCACTGCTGCGGTCAGTCAGGACGTCCCGCCCTTTGTTACAGCTGCCGGCAATCGCGCGGTGCCGGCCGGTATCAATTCGGAAGGCCTGAAGCGGCGCGGATTCACGCCAGAGCAAATTGCAGCGATCAAGCGCGCCTACAAGCTTATTTATCGTTCGGGACTTTCGCTCGACGACGCAAAGGCGGCGCTGACAAAGGAAGAAGCGAGTGCGCCCGCATCCGCTTCCCACATCCGCCTGCTACGCGAGTTTTTGGAAAATAGCGCTCGTGGCATCATCCGCTAAGCTGTCGATTGCGATGGTCGCCGGCGAGTCGTCCGGCGATCTGCTCGCCAGCAGGCTACTGTCCGGCCTGCGCCCGTCGCTTCCCGATGCACACATCCATGGCATTGGCGGTCCGAAGATGGCGGAATACGGATTCCATAGCGACTGGCCGATGGAAAAGCTGTCGGTACGCGGATTGTTTGAAGTGTTGGCGCACTACCGTGAAATCAAGGGAATCCAGAATGCGCTGCGCGACCGATTGCTGCAGGAAAAGCCGGCAGCATTCATCGGCGTCGATGCCCCGGATTTCAATTTCGGCCTCGAAGCGCAATTGAAGCAGGCGGGCATTCCTACCATGCACTTCATCAGCCCCTCGATCTGGGCCTGGCGCGGCGGGCGCATCAAGAAGATCGCGCGCGCGGTGTCGCACATGCTGGTCGTGTTTCCGTTCGAGGAAGAGATTTACCGCAAGGCCGGCATTCCGGTTACCTATGTCGGCTATCCGTTGGCGGAAGTGATTCCGCTGGAGCCCGACGTGGCTGGCGCGCGCGCTGCGCTAGAGCTACCGGCCAATGGCCCGGTGGTCGCGATTCTGCCTGGCAGCCGCATGTCGGAACTGAAGTACAACACCGCGGCGTTCATCGGTGCTGCCAAAATCCTGGCACAGCGCGATCCATCAATACGCTTCGTGGTGCCCATGGCTGGTGAAAAGCAACAGGCGTACTTCACCGAACTGGTAACGAAGGCAGGCCTTGCTGACGTACCGATTCAGCTGATCGCCGGACGATCGCATCTCGCGATTGCCGCTGCCGATACGGTTCTTGTGGCGTCTGGAACGGCAACGCTGGAAGTCGCGCTGTTCAAGAAACCGATGGTCATCGCCTACAAGATGATGCGCGCTTCCTGGGAAATTCTGCGTCATATGGGTTATCAGCCCTGGATCGGATTGCCGAATATCCTCGCACAAGAGTTTGTCGTGCCTGAGCTGTTGCAGGATGCGGCAACTCCGCAGGCGATGGCGGACGCGCTATGGACAGAGTTGACCGACGAGCCTCACCGCGTGCGCGTGCGGCAGCGCTTCACGGAAATGCATCAGTCGCTGCTGCGCGATACGGCAAGGGAAAGTGCGCAGGCGGTGTTGAAGTTGATTGGACATACGGCGGCATGAAGAAAACGGAATCCAGTCTGTCGCTGTTCGACTACGCCGGCGAGGTGATTTGCGGCGTTGATGAGGCAGGGCGCGGGCCGCTCGCCGGTGCAGTATTTGCAGCCGCCGTCATCCTCGATCCTGCCCGGCCGATCGAAGGCTTGCGCGACTCGAAGAAACTGAGCGAAGCTCGCCGCAATGCACTTGCCGAACAAATCAAATCCGACGCGCTTGCCTGGTCGATCGCCCATTGCACCGAGAGCGAGATCGACGCAATCAATATTCTGCAGGCATCCATGCTGGCGATGCGGCGAGCGGTCGAAGGCTTGAAGGTGGCGCCGACGCTCGCGCTGATCGACGGCAATCGCTGCCCGGTCATGCCGATTCGTTCGGAAGCGATCGTCAAGGGGGACGATAAGGTGCCGGCGATCTCCGCAGCGTCGATCCTTGCGAAGACCGCACGCGACGCCTCGCTCGTCGCGCTGCACGCAGAGTATCCGCAGTACGCTTTCGACCGGCACAAGGGCTACCCGACCGCGCTCCATCTCGAACGCCTTCGGCAACATGGGGTCTCCCCGGTACACCGAAAAACCTATGCGCCGGTGCGTGAACTGCTCGCAAACGTGACTGCATTGCCATGAAAGAGATTTCGTCGCGCGACAATCCCCTATACAAGGAGCTGAAGCTGCTTGCGACCAGCTCCCAGGCGCGCCGGAAGGCCGGACGTACCTTGCTCGATGGCGTGCATTTGTGTGACGCATATCTGGACTATGTCGGCATGCCGCCTCTTTGCGTCATCAGCGAAGGCTCTCTTGCTCATGCCGAGGTTGCAGCAATCGTCGGTCGTTGTGAGGATGCGCATGTCCGGTGCATAAGCCTGCCGAACTCGCTATATCAGGCTCTTAGCCAGGTCGAACACGGGGTCGGGCTGCTGTTTGTGGTCGATACCCCGCAATCCGAGCCGCCCGCAAGGCTTGAACGATCCGCGGTCTTGCTGGATGGCTTGCAGGATCCTGGAAATCTGGGCTCGATTCTGCGCAGCGCTGCAGCGGCCGGAATTGAAGACGTGTTTTGCAGTAAAGGGACTGCGTTCGCATGGTCGCCCAAGGTCCTTCGGGCCGGCATGGGGGCACATTTTCTGCTGCGGATTTTCGAGAACGCAGACTTGGCAGAGGTAATGCAAAATGCCCGCGTGCCGATTCTGGCAACCAGTTCCCATGCGAATCAGCGGATTTACGACGTGGACCTGAACCGGCCGGTAGCCTGGCTGTTCGGCCACGAAGGTCAGGGTGTATCGGCCGAGTTACTGCAAGCCGCAACGCACCCGGTCGCTATTCCGCATCGGGGTGCTGTCGAGTCGCTCAATGTGGCGGCGTGCGCCGCAGTCTGCTTTTTCGAGCAACTGCGTCAACAAGGCGGAAAATAGTCAGATTACGCTTGCTCGACGCAGGCCTGATAAATCAATCCGGGTTCTATATAGCGCTCTTCCGTGCCCAGCATCACGCGGCTGTTCGGAGGGCAAACCCGATCGAATTGGTACATCCGCCCGCGGATGAATGCATAGCGATATATCTGCGCCTCGCGATAGGTTCCGATCGGCTCGGCTACGCGCTCGGGACGGTCGGGTCGCACCGCTCCTTCATGCAGCATCGATTGCCGGGCGTTCTGCAATAGTCCGAAGGATTCGATATCCGATTCGACATGCCCCAATCCCTCTTTTAGCGCCCAGAAGAAAAACAGCAAGCCTACCCACAGCAGGATTTCTAACAGAACAAGGTCCATGTCTGCCTCCTCCACGATCCTCATCCTCTTTATAATCAATCTGTAAGCTTTGTGTAAGTATTCTTTTGCGCTGCGGTGTTAAAGATCAATAGATAAAACAAAAACGCCGACATGCTTTATTGCATGGCGGCGTTTTCGATTCGAAAGAACTACAGCTTTAATACACGCGTTTATCCGATTTGATTTCCTGAAGAATCATCGTTGCAATTTCTTCAATGGATTTTGCGGTAGATGACATCCAGCGGATGCCTTCCCGCTGCATCATCTTTTCCGCCTCATTCACTTCATAACGGCAATTTTCCAACGCGGCGTATTTGCTGCCTGGGCGACGTTCATTGCGCACTTCGGACAGGCGATCCGGAGCAATTGAAAGACCGAACATCTTTTTCTTATAAGGTAAAAGGCCGCTCGGCAGCTTGCCGCGCTCGAAGTCCTCCGGGATCAACGGATAGTTTGCCGCCTTGATGCCGAACTGCATTGCGAGATACAGGCTAGTCGGTGTTTTACCGGAGCGGGAGACGCCTACCAGAATGACATCGGCAGCCGCAAGATTCTGATTCGACTGTCCATCATCGTGGGCAAGCGAGAAGTTGATGGCTTCAATGCGGTTCTTGTAATCATCGGAATCAGCAATGTTGTGGCTACGGCCTATCGTGTGCGTTGATTTCACGCCCAGTTCCTGTTCCAGCGGCTCGACAAATGTCTGGATCAAGTCCATGTGCATGCCTTTGGAGCGTCGGACAACGGAAGACAACTCTGCCTTCACCAGTGTCGAAAATACAATGGGACGTTTGCCGTCAAGGCTGAATGCTTCATTGATTTCACGCACCGCTTCGTGTGCTTTATCGAGCGTGTCGATAAATGGAAGGCGTACCTGCTTGAACCGCAACTCAAACTGGGTCAGGACCGAATGGCCAAACGTCTCAGCTGTGATGCCAGTTCCATCCGACACAAAAAAGACAGTGCGATCCGCGGGCGGCAGGTGTTGGGAGTCGGGCATAATCTTGTTCAAGTATTAATCATGAAAACTTCTGAATTATTGTGTTCAGCAAGGCGTCGTTGCAGGCTGTAAAATAGCCGCCAATTGATCACCTTACATCGCGCCCTCGAAGAATATCAAAAACACTCGGGCGGCGAGTGTGGATATGCAGAATTTCTTATCATCAAATAGAGGTAGTTATGTCCAACGCAGTACCGACCGGGGCAACCCAGGAGGCTACGTACGTAGCTTCATTTGAAAACCTGAGAATGACGGACGTCGAGTCCGTCGGCGGCAAGAACGCATCGCTCGGCGAAATGATCAGCCAGTTGGCTGGTGTCGGTGTGCGTGTGCCGGGCGGTTTCGCAACGACCGCTCAAGCTTTCCGCGATTTTCTTTCGTATAGCGCAAATGGCGGCATCACATTGGCTCAGCGCATTGCCGATCGTCTGGCTGCGCTGAATGTCGATGATGTGAGGGCGCTTGCACAGGCCGGCGCAGAAATACGCCAATGGATCATCGATACGCCGTTCCAGCCGCGCCTGGAGCAGGAGATTCGCGAGTTCTATCAGCGCCTGGTTGCCGATTCGTCGGCTGAAATGTCGTTCGCCGTGCGCTCCTCTGCGACGGCTGAAGATTTGCCGGATGCCTCGTTTGCCGGTCAGCAGGAGACTTTCCTGAACGTGGTCGGCATCGATAACGTGCTGGAGGCGATCAAGCATGTGTTCGCATCCCTGTACAACGACCGCGCAATTTCCTACCGCGTGCACAAGGGCTTTACGCATGCAGAAGTGGCACTGTCCGCTGGCGTGCAGCGCATGGTTCGATCCGATGTCGGTGCTGCCGGCGTGATGTTTACGATCGATACCGAGTCCGGCTTCAAGGATGTGGTCTTCATCACCTCCAGCTACGGTCTGGGCGAAACGGTGGTACAGGGTGCCGTCAATCCGGATGAATTCTATGTGCACAAGCCGATGCTGGAGCAGGGCAAGCTGCCGATCATCCGCCGCAATATCGGCTCCAAGCTGATCAAGATGGAATTCACCGGCGAAGCCAAGGCTGGCCGTTCGGTGAAGACGGTCGATGTCCCGATCGAGATGCGCAATCGCTATTCGCTGAATGATTATGAGATCGTCGAGCTCGCGAAGTATGCGGTCATCATCGAGAAGCACTACGGCCGCCCGATGGATATCGAGTGGGGCAAGGACGGCCGCGACGGCAAGTTGTACATCCTGCAGGCGCGTCCGGAAACGGTGAAATCGCAGCAGAAGCACACCGATGCGCAGCAGCGCTTCAAGCTCAAGGGCAGCGGCACCGTGCTGGCTTCGGGCCGCGCGATCGGCCAGAAGATCGGCGCCGGTCCGGTACGTGTGATCCATGATCCGTCAGAGATGGAGCGCGTACAGCCGGGCGATGTGCTGGTGGCCGACATGACCGATCCCAACTGGGAGCCGGTGATGAAGCGTGCATCCGCTATCGTCACCAACCGTGGTGGCCGTACCTGCCACGCGGCCATCATTGCGCGTGAACTGGGCGTGCCGGCAGTTGTCGGTTGCGGCAATGCGACCGACATGTTGAAGGATGGCACGCTGGTGACCGTGTCCTGCGCGGAAGGCGATGAAGGCAAGATTTATGACGGCCTGCTGGAAACGGAAGTCACCGAAGTGTCGCGTGGCGAGCTGCCGGACCTGCCGTTGAAGATCATGATGAACGTCGGTAATCCGCAACTGGCATTCGACTTCCAGTCGATTCCGAACGGTGGCGTTGGTCTGGCACGTCTGGAGTTCATTATCAACAACAACATCGGCGTCCATCCGAAAGCGATTCTCGAGTATCCGGGCATCGATGCCGACCTGAAGAAGGCGGTCGAGTCGGTTGCGCGCGGCCATGCATCGCCGAAGGCGTTTTATGTCGATAAGCTGGCGGAAGGCATCGCGACCATTGCCGCTGCGTTCTGGCCGAAACCGGTCATCGTGCGTCTGTCCGATTTCAAGTCGAACGAGTACAAGAAGCTGATCGGCGGTTCCCGCTACGAGCCGGACGAGGAAAATCCGATGCTGGGCTTCCGCGGCGCAGCTCGCTACTTGGCGGCCGACTTCGCCGAAGCATTCGAGATGGAATGCCAGGCGATGAAGCGAGTGCGCAACGACATGGGCCTAACCAACGTCGAGATCATGGTGCCGTTCGTGCGCACGCTGGGGCAAGCCGAGAAAGTGGTGAACCTGCTTGCGAAGAATGGCCTGAAGCGCGGTGAGAACGGCCTGCGCCTGATCATGATGTGCGAAGTGCCGTCCAATGCGATCCTTGCCGAGCAGTTCCTGGAGTACTTCGACGGCATCTCGATCGACTCCAACGACCTGACCCAGCTTACGCTCGGTCTGGACCGCGACTCCGGCATGGAACTGCTGGCTGCCGATTTCGATGAGCGTGATCCCGCAGTGCGCGCCTTGCTGTCGAAAGCGATTTCCGCGTGCCGCGCTCAAGGCAAATACATCGGCATTTGCGGACAGGGGCCATCGGATCATCCGGATTTCGCGGAATGGCTGATGAAGGAAGGCATCGCGTCGATTTCACTGAATCCCGACACGGTCATCGATACTTGGCAGAAGCTGGCGTCTGCGAGCTGAGGACAGGAAAAACACGGAAATGCGGGCGACTGCCTGCATTTCTTCCATAAACGGATCTGTTGTATGCGGGCAAAAATGTCCTAAAACCATTTCAAGCAGGGTAGGTTTGGGATAGACTTGAGCCAGCTTGTTAAGGAACAACAACCAAGAAGAATAGCAGTACTTGGTGTATTGCGCCCCCGTCGCCCTTTGGGTGGCGGGGGCTTTTTGTTTTGGGACGGCCTCTTGAATGGCTTGCTTTCTGAAAGGATGGCAAATGGCGGAGTGGATGGTCTGGTTTGGCGTAGCCGGTGCACTGGTGATTCTGGAAATGTTCACCGGGACGTTTTATCTGTTGATGCTCGGTCTCGGATTTCTGGCGGGCGGCTTCGTCGCTTTGGCCGGTGGGGATGCTTCAATTCAGCTCGTTGTTGCCGGTATTGTTGGAATCCTTTCCATCTTCGCGCTACGGCGCAGCAAATGGGGAAAGGCTGCGCGACGCGCGGCATCCAGCGATCCGAACATTAATCTCGATATCGGCCAGATGCTCATGGTCGACGCTTGGAATGGCAACGAGGGCGAAACCAGAACGGCGCGTGCGATGTATCGCGGTGCGCTGTGGGATGTGGAATTGGAGCAGGGAGCAGCCGCACAATCCGGCCTGTTCGTGATACGCGAGGTTCGGGGCAGCCGGCTGATTGTTTCAGACAGTGGTTCAAAAAAATAAGGAAAGGGAAGCAAGATGGAAATCGACCTCGGCAGTCTCAGCCTGGTTCTGTTCTTCGTCGCGATCGTATTCGTCGTCAAGACCATCAACGTCGTGCCGCAGCAGCACGCATGGGTCGTGGAGCGGTTGGGCAAATACAATGCAACGCTCGGCCCGGGCCTGAACATCGTTCTGCCGTTCATCGACCGTATCGCATACAAGCATTCGCTGAAGGAAATTCCGCTCGACGTGCCGAGCCAAGTCTGCATCACGAAGGACAATACCCAGTTGCAGGTGGATGGCATACTTTATTTCCAGGTCACCGATGCAATGCGCGCTTCTTACGGCTCGTCCAATTACATTGCCGCGATCACGCAGCTGGCGCAGACGACGCTGCGCTCGGTCATCGGTCGCATGGAACTCGACAAGACATTCGAGGAGCGCGAGCACATCAACAAGGCGATTGTCAGCGCGATTGACGAGTCAGCAGCGAACTGGGGCGTGAAGGTGCTGCGCTACGAGATCAAGGATCTGACGCCGCCGAAGGAAATTCTCCATGCGATGCAGGCACAGATCACCGCCGAGCGGGAGAAGCGCGCTCTGATCGCTGCGTCTGAGGGACGCAAGCAGGAACAGATCAATATCGCCAGCGGCGAGCGGGAAGCGGCGATCGCGAAGTCGGAAGGCGACAAGCAGGCGGCGATCAATCGTGCCGAAGGACAGGCGGCCGCCATTTTGGCGATTGCCGAGGCAAGCGCTGAAGCGCTGCGCAAGACCGCTGCGGCGATTCGCGAACCGGGCGGCTCCGACGCGGTCAATCTGAAAGTGGCGGAGCAATACGTCAGTGCGTTCTCACAGCTGGCAAAGACGAATAATTCGCTTATCGTGCCTGCTGACATGAGCAATATCAGCGGTTTGATTGCCGGCGCAATGCAGGTGGCGAAGTCGCAGCAGAAAGCGTAAATGCCGGCAGGCGGCACAGGCGCTCTCCGGAAATCAGCGCCTGTGCTGCTTCATCAGTGATTGCTGCTCGCGCTGCCAGTCGCGCTGCTTTTCGCTTTCCCGCTTGTCATGTTGCTTCTTGCCCTTGGCAAGGCCGATTTCGCATTTGATGCGGCCCTTGATGTAGTGCAGATCCAGCGGCACCAGCGTATATCCGGCGCGTTCGACTTTGCCGATCAGTTTCTTGATCTCTTCTGCATTAAGCAGAAGCTTGCGGGTGCGCACCGGATCCGGGGTGACATGCGTGGAAGCGGTCGGCAGCGGGCTGATGTGCGCACCGAACAGGAATACTTCCCCCTGGCGCACGATGACGTAGGCTTCCTTCAGTTGTACGCGGCCGGCCCGGATGGCTTTGACCTCCCAACCGTGCAATACCATGCCCGCTTCGAATCGCTCTTCTATGAAGTAATCATGGAAAGCTTTTTTATTGTCAACAATGCTCATGAATGCGGAATGAGTGCGGGAAAGGGAGCGGCTCGGTTAAAATTCAAGTGTTCTATTTTATCAAACGGTTCATTCCCGATGGCAGTCGTGCATAAATCCGTCTTGCTTCCGTATAGCGCGGAACAGATGTTCGCGCTGGTGGACAAGATCGAGGACTATCCCAAGTTCTTGCCTTGGTGCGGCGGCACGGAGGTGAAGAAGCGGGAGGGCGACAAGGTGATTGCGGTGCTGATGATTAACTATCATGGCGTCAAGCAATCCTTCTCGACTGAGAACACTCATACGCCACCGACATCGATGAACATGGAGCTGGTCGAAGGCCCGTTCAAGCATCTGAACGGAACATGGAATTTCGTTCCGCTGCGGTCGGATGCATGCAAGATCGAATTCGATTTGCGCTATGAGTTTTCCAGCAAGGTCCTGGAACAGATCATTGGCCCGGTGTTCAACATGATCGCCAACAGTTTTGTCGATTCTTTCTGCAAGCGGGCGGAGACAGTATATGGCTAATGTCCGGGTGCAGGTCTGCTATGCGCGGCCTGACGCGCAGTTCCTGCGCGAGGTAAGCGTGCCAGCCGGCGCTGTGTTGCAGCAGGCCGTTGAGCAGAGCGGAGTACTTCAGCACGCTCCGGAAATTGACTTGTCGGTTTTCAGGGTGGGCATATTCGGCAAGCTCAAGACCCTCGATACCGTCTTGCGCGCGCAGGACAGGATAGAAATCTATCGACCGCTGGTGGCGGACCCGAAGGATTCGCGCCGCAGGCGAGCGGTAAAGAAGGACGATAAAAAAGCCCAATAAGATGTAATAAAAACGCGATCGGGCTTTTTTGATTTTAGCTACTGCGCTTATTTGCAGTCGTCGAGCACGCGGCGCGTATCGCGCAGCTCCTGTGTGCGTTGCTCGTCTGTTAAGAATGAGCGTTCTCCGTTCTTGTCGGTACGCGCCATGCGCTCGCCGGATTCCAGCGCCTTGCTGTATTCCCGCGCGCGCTCGCAATTCTTCGCTTTGTCCGCTGCGAGCTTGGCCTGCTCGGCTGCCTTTTTCTCTTTTTCGACTTGCTCGGCCCGACGCTTGCGAAATTCCGCATCCTTCTCGGCGGTGGTCAGTGCGGCCTGTGCCGGTGCGCCAGGCGGCGTCGCTTCCGCCGGTGGCGCCAAAACGCGGCCGCCATGCTTGAGAATTCGGCTCTGCGGCACGGAAGGCGGCGGCGGGATGTCGGAATACTGCTTCGTGCCTTTCTCGTCGATCCACACATACTGCGCGGACGCAGCGCTGGTCATGCACATAGTTGCGAGTGTGGTCAGGACTGCAAGCAGATGCCGGAAATGAAAGCGTTTCATCGATATCCTCGGTGCGGAATATATGTCGGATTTCGCCATGCTTTATCCGGCATGTCAATCAATGCACGGTTTCCTTATATCGGAAACGCGCTCAAAAACGACGCCTATGAAGGATTTCTGTATAATGCGGCTTTGCGCCTATAGGAATCACTATGCGTCTACTCCAGAAAGCACTCACATTCGATGACGTGCTGCTCGTTCCGGCACACTCGGACATCCTCCCCAAAGACACTTCCCTGAAAACGCGCCTCACGCGCAACATCACGCTGAATATTCCCTTGCTGTCTGCGGCCATGGATACCGTGACTGAAGCACGTCTTGCCATCGCGATGGCGCAGGAAGGTGGCATCGGCATCGTCCACAAGAATCTGACGCCGAAGGAGCAGGCGCGCGAAGTGGCGAAGGTCAAGCGTTTCGAGTCCGGTGTAGTGCGCGATCCGATCACGATTCCGCCGACAATGCGCATCCGCGATGTAATCGCGCTGTCGGAGCAGCACGGCATCAGCGGCTTCCCCGTGGTGGAGGGCAAAGTGGTGGTGGGTATCATCACCAACCGCGACTTGCGCTTTGAGGAAGAGCTGGAGGCGGAGGCGCGTGCCAAGATGACGCCGCGCGAGAAGCTGGTGTACGTGAAGGAGGGCGCCGATCTTTCCGAGGCGAAGCGGCTGATGAACAAGCATCGACTGGAACGAGTGATCGTAGTAAACGATGCGTTCGAGCTGCGCGGCCTGATTACCGTCAAAGATATCCAAAAGGCGACCGAGCATCCGAATGCGTGCAAGGATGAGCATGGCAAGCTGCGCGTCGGCGCTGCGGTCGGCGTCGGTCCGGATAATGACGAGCGTATCGACCTGCTGGTGAAGGCTGGTGTCGATGTGATCGTGGTCGATACCGCACATGGCCATTCGAAGGGCGTACTGGACCGCGTCAAATGGGTGAAAAACAATTATCCGCAGGTCGATGTCATTGGCGGCAATATCGCAACCGCGGCAGCGGCGCTTGCTTTGGCGGAGCATGGTGCCGATGGCGTGAAGGTCGGCATTGGCCCGGGCTCGATCTGCACTACGCGTATCGTTGCCGGCGTGGGCGTGCCGCAGATTACGGCAATCTCGAATGTTGCGGCTGCGCTCAAGGATGTCGGCATTCCGTGCATCGCCGACGGTGGCATCCGCTTCTCCGGCGACATTTCGAAGGCGCTGGCGGCTGGCGCGTCGAGCGTCATGATGGGCAGCATGTTCGCCGGCACCGAAGAGGCACCGGGCGAAGTCATCTTGTATCAGGGACGCAGCTACAAGTCGTATCGCGGCATGGGCAGCCTGGGTGCAATGTCACAGGGCTCGGCCGACCGCTATTTCCAGGATTCGGCCAACAATGCTGACAAGCTGGTTCCGGAGGGGATCGAAGGACGCGTGCCATACAAGGGCAGCGTGCTGGCGATTCTGTATCAGTTGGTCGGCGGCGTGCGTTCCTCGATGGGCTACTGCGGCTGCGCAACCATCGACGAACTGCGTGAGAAAGCGGAATTCGTGGAGATCACGTCTGCCGGCATGCGCGAGTCACATGTGCATGATGTGCAGATCACGAAGGAAGCGCCCAACTACCGCGCTGATTAAC
>JAEZVM010000329.1 GCA_023420795.1 Pseudomonadota bacterium | reverse complement strand
CAGGATACCGATCGGTTTGTCGATACGGATCAGGCGGGCATACAGGGCAAGGCGATTCATGTTGTTTCTGGTTATTGGTGATGAAATTCCGGTCAGCCTTCGGCTGTTTCCGCGTCTTGCAACATTTGCACGCCGTGCAGGTCGCAGGACAGCACTGCCTGGCGTATTGCTTCGATTGCGGGGCGGCGCGTGAAGCTCTTGCGCCATGCAATGACGACGCGGCGCGATGGTCCCGGCGCGGAGAACGGCACATAGCGCAGCATGCCGTCTTTCGCCTGCATGTCGGGCACCGACGCCTGCGGCAGCACGGTGATGCCGATGCCGGACGCGACCATGTGGCGGATCGTTTCCAGCGACGAGCCTTCGAAGGTGCGCGCGATGCCGTCGCCGCTGGTCGAGTAGCGCGACATTTCCGGGCAAACTTCCAGCACCTGATCGCGGAAGCAGTGGCCGCTGCCGAGCAGCAGCATGGTTTCCACCTTCAGTTCCTCGGCGTTGATCGATTTCCGCTCAGCCCATTCATGATGTTTCGGCACCGCGACCACGAAGGGCTCGTCGTACAAAGGCTGCACCATCAGGCCCTGATCGGGGAAGGGCAGCGCCATGATTGCCGCGTCGAGTTCGCCCTGCCGCAGCAGTTCGATCAGGCGCGCGGTGAAATTCTCCTGCAGTACCAGCGGCATCTGCGGCACGCGCTCGATCATGGTCTTCACCAGCGACGGCAGCAGGTAGGGTGCGATCGTATAGATCACACCGAGGCGCAGAGGGCCCGCCAGCGGGTCCTTGTTCTGCTTCGCGATTTCCTTGATGGCGGCGGTCTGTTCCAGCACGCGCTCTGCCTGCGCGACGATCTGCGCGCCAAGCGGCGTCATCGAGATTTCGCTGCCGCCGCGCTCGAAGATCACGACGCCGAGTTCATCTTCCAGCTTCTTGATCGCGACCGACAAGGTCGGCTGCGCGACGAAGCATGCTTCGGCGGCATGGCCGAAATGCTTTTCACGGGCGACGGCGACGATGTATTTAAGTTCGGTAAGAGTCATGGGATGCTGCTCGTTTGCAAGGGCGCATTGAGGGAATCGCAAAGACCGAGCGCCTGCACATAGTATAAAGATATCGGCACAAAGCGTCCGTCTTAAACCTTCAGAAACTCTTCCCGCCCGCCTAACCAGCGCGCAAGATGCGCTTCCACCGTTGCCGGATCGTCATGCAGCAATGCCTCTGCGACATTGCGCGCTTTTTCCACCAGCCACTGATCCGTTTGCAGATCGGCAAAGCGCAGCATTGCCTGCCCGGACTGGCGTGCTCCGAGGAATTCGCCGGGGCCGCGGATCTCCAGGTCGCGCCGCGCGATCTCGAAGCCGTCTGTCGTTTCGCGCATCGTCATCAGCCGCTGTTTCGCGACCGGCCCGAGCGGGCTCTGGTACAGCAGCAAGCATACGCTTGCTGCCGAGCCGCGCCCGACGCGCCCGCGCAACTGATGCAGCTGCGACAGGCCGAAGCGTTCCGCATGCTCGATCACCATCAGCGAAGCATTCGGCACATCGACGCCGACCTCGATTACGGTGGTGGCGACCAGTACATGGATTTCGCCGCGACTGAATGCATCCATCACCATCTGCTTTTCCGCAGGCTTCATGCGCCCGTGGACCAGCCCCACGCGCAGGTCGGGCAGCGCCTCGGCCAGCATCGCATGAGTATCGGTCGCGGTCTGCAGCTGCAGTGCCTCGGATTCCTCGATCAGCGGACAGACCCAGTACACCTGACGTCCTTCGAGCGCCGCCGCGTGCACGCGCGCGATCACTTCATCGCGCCGGTTCTGATCGACGATGCGGGTGACGATCGGTGTGCGGCCCGGCGGCAGTTCGTCGATCACCGACACTTCCAGGTCGGCGTAATAGGTCATTGCCAGCGTTCGAGGGATCGGCGTGGCCGACATCATCAGCTGGTGTGGCACCGTGGTGGTATCCAGTCCCTTGTTGCGCAGCGCAAGGCGCTGGCCGACGCCGAAGCGGTGCTGTTCATCGACGATCACCAGGCCGAGCTTCGCGAATTCCACGCCTTCCTGTATCAGAGCATGGGTGCCGATCACGAGTTGCGCGTCGCCGGATTCGACCAGCGCCTGCGCCGCTTCCTTTTCCTTTTTCTTCAGGCTGCCGGTCAGCCATGCGACTTTCACGCCGAGCGGCTCCATCCACTGTGCGATCTTGCGGAAATGCTGTTCCGCGAGGATTTCGGTCGGCGCCATCAGCGCCGCCTGGAAGCCGCTGTCGATTGCCTGCGTCGCCGCCAGCGCAGCCACTACCGTCTTGCCGCTGCCGACATCGCCCTGCAGCAGGCGCTGCATCGGAAACGATTCGCGCAGGTCGGCGCGGATTTCCTCCAGCACTCTCTGCTGCGCCCCTGTCAGCCGGAATGGCAACTGCTCCAGGAACGCATTGCTCAGGTTGCCGATCAGCGGCAGGGCGGAGGCGCCCTTTGAGCGCCGCGCTGCCTGCGCACGCTTGAGCGAAAGCTGCTGCGCGAGCAGTTCATCGAACTTCATGCGTATCCATGCCGGATGCGAGCGGTCCAGCAGCGCCGCTTCGTTTACGTCCGGCGGCGGGTTGTGCAGCAACCGGACGGAAGGCTCGAACGCCTGCAGGTCGAGCGTGGCAAGCATTTGCGGCGACAGGGTGTCGCGCCAGTCGATGCGCGTCATCGCATTGGCGATCGCCTTGCGCAGATAGGTTTGGGACAGGCCTTCGCCTGCGGGATAGACGGGGGTCAGGGCGTTTGGCAGCGGATCGCCTTGCTCGACCACCTTGTACGCGGGATGCACCATCTCCGCGCCGAAGAAGCCGTGTCGCACCTCGCCGCGCGCGCGCACCCGTGTGCCGGCAGCCAGTTGCTTGACCTGGCTGCCGTAGAAATTCAGGAAGCGCATCACCAGCGTGCCGGAATCGTCGGCGATGGTAACGACCAGCTGCCGGCGGGGGCGGTACTGGATGTCGCAGTCGGTGACCACGCCTTCGACCTGCGCTGCATTGCCGCCCATGAAGCCCGCTTCGCGGATCGGCAGTATCTTTGTTTCATCCTCGTAGCGCAGCGGCAGGTGCAGCACCAGGTCCATGTCCGAGCGCAGTCCGAGCTTCGCCAGCTTGGCTGCGCCGGCATTGGCTTTCTTGGTGGCGGGCGCGGCTGGTTTTTTCTTGGTCGCGGGCATCGAGCAGGGCGTAAAATAGCGGGTTTGATTATCCAAAGCGGTGCCTGCCATTGTACGAAATGCAAAGCGCAATGGCTGAGCTTTATCGACT
>JAEZVM010000317.1 GCA_023420795.1 Pseudomonadota bacterium | reverse complement strand
ACCTGCTTGCCGTAGATTGTTTTTGCTAAGAAATTTCGTATTGTGAAGGTGTTGGGCGCAAGCGAACTGGCTGATCGGAACTGTAGGAAATCATAAAACCACACTCAAAGTGTTTTTTCGTAGAAATTTTCGAAAATTGCACTTGATGCATTGCAGCAATAAAAGTTTATCTGCAGAATCTAGCGACACCGGTACCACTTGAAAGAGGCCATCATGCTTTACCAATTTCACGAGCTGAACCGTACCTTCCTGAACCCGCTGATCCAATGGGCGGAAGCTTCCGCCAAGCTGTTCACGAATCCCGTTTCGCCGCTCGCCCATACGCCGTTCGCGCAACGCATCGCGGCCGGCTATGAATTGATGTACCGGCTCGGCAAGGATTACGAAAAACCCGAGTTTGGTATCAAAACCGTGCCCGTCAACGGCAAGTCCGTCGGCGTGCTCGAAGAGATCGAGGTGCAGAAACCGTTCTGCCGCCTGATCCACTTTAAAAAAGACCTGCACGACAAGCAGTTCGCCAACCTGAAGAAGCAGCCGACCGTGCTGTTGGTCGCGCCGCTCTCCGGCCACCATTCCACGCTGCTGCGCGACACCGTGCGTGCGCTGCTGTCGAATCATGATGTTTACATCACCGACTGGACCGACGCTCGCATGGTGCCGATGTCCGACGGTCCGTTCCATCTGCACGACTATATTTACTACGTACAGGATTTCATCCGCCGCCTCGGCCCCGACCTGCATGTGATTTCCGTGTGCCAGCCGACCGTGCCGGTGCTGGCCGCGATCTCGCTGATGGCGACCGCGAACGACCCGAAGCTGCCGAAGACGATGACGATGATGGGCGGCCCGATCGATCCGCGCAAATCGCCGACGGCGGTTAACGATCTCGCCACTAAAAAGCCCTACTCCTGGTTCGAGAACCGCGTGATCTACAGCGTGCCGCCGAACTATCCCGGCTTCGGCCGCAAGGTCTATCCCGGCTTCCTGCAGCACGCCGGATTCATCGCGATGAACCCGGGCCGTCATGCGCAGAGCCACTGGGACTTCTATATGCACCTGCGCGAAGGCGACAACGAGTCGGCCGAGGAGCATCGCAAGTTCTACGACGAGTACAACGCCGTGCTCGACATGCCGGCCGAGTACTACCTGGAGACGATCAAGACCGTGTTCCAGGAATTCCGTCTACCGCTGGGCACCTGGGAAGTCGAAGGCAAGCTGGTGCGTCCGCAGGACATCAAGACGGTGGCCCTGTTTACCATCGAAGGCGAGCTTGACGATATTTCAGGCTCCGGCCAGACGCAGGCCGCGCAGGATCTGTGTTCCGGCATTCCGAAATCGAAGAAGCAGCATCTGACCGCACCGAAATGCGGCCACTACGGCATCTTCTCCGGGCGCCGCTGGCGCGAGAACATCTGCCCGAAGATCGGCGAATTCATCAAAGCACATTCCTGATCCGGCTGCAAACCGTTCTGCCAGGCCGTTCCCCTCCGGGCGAACGGCTTTTTTATTGTTTGAAGCATAGGCGGATTACCCGGATAATCCTGCTTTTGCATCGTAAAACAAGTCGTGTCATCAACTCTCCCCAAATCGCTGGCCGATCAGATCGAAGACCTGTTGCCGCAGACGCAGTGCACGAAATGCGGCTATCCGGCTTGCCGCCCCTATGCGGAAGCGGTCGCGAATGGCAGCGCCGACTATAACCAGTGCCCGCCCGGCGGCGCGGAAGGCGTTGCCCGGATCGCAAAGCTGCTCGGCAAGCCGGTGATCCCTCTCAATCCCGTCAATGGCATCGAACGCCCGCGCCCGGTCGCGGTGATCGATGAATCGCTGTGCATCGGCTGCACGCTCTGCATCCAGGCCTGTCCGGTGGACGCGATCGTCGGCGCAGCCAAGCAGATGCATACCGTGGTGCCGGAACTGTGCACCGGCTGCGATCTGTGCCTCGCACCCTGCCCGGTCGATTGCATTGCAATGGTCGATGTCACGCCCGGCAAGACCGGCTGGGATGCATGGTCGCAGCAGCAGGCGGATGCGGCGCGCGAGCGGCACGAGTTCCACCTGTTCCGGCTGCGCCGCGAGAAGGAAGAGGACGATGCGCGGCTGGCGGCCAAGGCGGCGGCAAAGCTGAAGGCTGCGGCAGCAGAACCGACGCTGACACCCGAGGAAAAGGCAGCGCAGGAGCGCAAGAAGGCGATCATCCACGCAGCGATGGAGCGCGCGCGCTTGCAGAAGGAACAGATGGCAGCGCGAGCGGCAGCCGATGAAGCTGCAAAGGAACGGCAATGAACGCGGAGAAGCGCCTGGAAATCTTTCGCCGCTTCCGGCAGGCCAATCCGCATCCGACCACTGAGCTGGAATACACGACGCCGTTCGAGCTGCTGATCGCCGTGATCCTGTCGGCGCAGGCGACCGATATATCGGTCAACAAGGCGACGCGCCGGCTGTACCCGTTAGCGAATACGCCAGCCGCCATCCATGCGCTGGGCGTCGATGGTCTGGAAGACTACATCCGTACCATCGGTCTGTACCGTACTAAAGCGAAGAACGTGATCGAGACCTGCCGCATCCTGCTGGAGCAGCACGGCGGCGAGGTGCCGCGCACCCGCGAAGCGCTGCAGGCGCTGCCCGGAGTCGGCCGCAAGACCGCCAACGTGGTGCTAAACACGGCGTTCGGCGAGCCGACTATCGCGGTCGATACGCATATATTCCGCGTCTCCAACCGCACCAACATCGCGCCGGGCAAAGATGTCGATGAAGTCGAGCGCAAGCTGCTGAAATTCGTGCCGCAGGAATTCCGGCATGACGCGCACCACTGGCTGATCCTGCACGGGCGCTACACCTGCATCGCGCGCAAGCCGCAATGCTGGAACTGCATCATCGCCGACCTGTGCGAGTACCGGGACAAGACGCCTCTGCCCGGCAAGGCGGTTTAACAAAACTACTCACGCAATCTTGCAGGCTTCGTCGAACGAAAGCCTCGGGCCGCGCGGATGCAGCTTGCTGCTGTCGCCGTAGCCGATGCTGCAAACGAAATTGGCCTTGACCGAAGTACCGGCGAAGAAGGCCTCGTTCAGCTTGTCCGCATTGAAGCCCGACATGGGCGCGCAATCCAGCCCGACGGCGCGCGCCGCCATGATGAAATAACCGCCCTGCAGCGACGAGTTGCGCATCGCGGTCGCGTCAATCAACGGCTGATTGCCGGCGAACCAGGAACGCGCATCGGTATGCGGGAAAAGCTGTGGCAGCTTTTCATAGAACGCCATGTCCATGCCGATGATCGCTGTTACCGGCGCAGTCCGGGTTTTCTCGATATTTCCAGAGTTCATGCAGGCGAGCAGCTTTTTCTTCGCCTCCGGCGTCTTCACGAAGACGATACGCGCGGGCGAGCAATTGGCCGAGGTCGGGCCCCATTTCATCAAGTCGTAAATCTGGTGCAGCTGTTGGTCGGTAATGTCCTTGTCGCGCCAGCCTTGCTGGGTGCGCGCCTGGTAAAACAGGGTGTTGAGTGCGCTGTCGTTCAACATGATCGATTCCATTTTTGATGGTTGAATAAAACAATCTTGAGCTTTTGGCACGAGCCGCCTATCTTAGAGCAGATCCATTGCGCCCGTTCGGTACAATGGTCGCCTTCTGCAAATCCTCCTCACTCATCGATGTTTACCCCATCCCAGCACGACGTGCGCCGTTTCTTCTGCGAGACCTACCGCAAGCTGCGCGCCAATGAAATTCTCACGCCACTGGAAGCGATCGCGCGCGACTGGATCGTGCAGCATGAAGAGTACGCGGATGCGCTGAAAGATGTCGAAGAAGCACTGGCGGCCGATTATTCGGTGGAGCGCGGACAGAGCAATCCCTTCCTGCATCTGTCCATGCACCTGTCGATCGCCGAACAGATTTCGATCGACCAGCCGCCGGGAATCCGCGCGGCATTTCTCTCGCTGGCGCAACGATTGAATTCCGAACATGAGGCGCACCATCAGATCATGGAGTGCCTCGGTGAGATGATCTGGAATTCCCAGCGCAGCGGCCTGCCACCCGACGGGGCTGCCTATGTCGAATGCGTGAAACGGCGCTGAAGAAAAAAAACCGCGGCATGCCGCGGCTCCTCCTCCTTCCTGAAAGCCTGCTTACTTGCGCAACACCAGAGAGCCCGGCAGGCTGTGCAGGTATGCCGCAATGTTCTGCATATCCTGCCGCGACAGCGGCTTGACCTGCGCGCCCATGATGGCGTTGCCGCGGCCGTTCACACCATCCGCGCCACGCTTGTACGCGTTCATCGCCACGACCAGATAATCCTGGTGCTGGCCGGCGAGCTTCGGATAGCTCGGGTCGATCGGCGTGTTGTAGTCCTTGCCATGGCAGGAGAAGCAATTGTATTTTTCGGCCGCGGCCTTGCCTGCCTCGATATCGCCGGCGGCGAAAGCATTGAAGGAAAACAGCGCAAGCGCGCCGGCGAGAATCATCTTCATCTGTTCGTCCCCTTATTTTTGCTGTGCGTAGTAAGCCGCGATGTCGGCAATATCCTGATCCGTCAGGCCGGCGGCGATGCCGCGCATGCTCGGGTTCTTGCGCTCGCCCTTCTTGTAGGCGTTCAGCGCATTCTCGATATATTTGGCCGACTGGCCGCCGATCAGGGGAACCTGGTAAACCTCCGGATAAGCCGCCCTGTATCCCGGAATACCATGGCAGCCGATGCACATGGCCACCTTGTTGGCCGCCGTTCCGGCATTGCCGGTCACTTCTGCCGCCATTGTGAGACTGCTGGCTGCTGCTAACACGAGAAACGCAAATTGTCTTTTCATGATGATCTGGGATAGTGAGTACGAAATCCCAAGCACCCATCCGGCGGTGTCTCCCGGTGCAGCAATGACTCGGCATCATCGCTGCGGAAAAGTGCCGCGCTTTTTCAAATGATTCGTTGGCGGATGAGTTCTTGGCCCGGCAAGAGCGTGTCTGGAAATCGCCGCACACTGGACATGCGCGTATTTCTGGACGAAGCTGCAAGAGGCAGATGTCTCCCGGCTGCCATTATGTAGGCGTTTGCTTGCGCACCATTCGGAATTGATTTGCATCAATATTTCCCTACCCTCTGCATTGTGATCCAGGAGAGCCTTCCACGCCCAGAACAGGCCTGGCTTTCCGGGAAACGACGCTGTCTTTCTCGCTTATACTTGTTTTTTTCTTTTCGATGACACAAGGCTATGCAACCAGATACGCGCTTCGAAGGCTCTCAAAACTATGTCGCGACCAATGATCTGAAACTCGCCGTGAATGCGGCGCTGACGCTGCAGCGGCCGTTGCTGATCAAGGGTGAGCCGGGCACCGGCAAGACCATGCTGGCCGAGGAAGTCGCCGCCGCGCTCGGGATGCCGCTGCTGCAGTGGCATATCAAGTCCACCACCAAGGCGCAGCAGGGTTTGTATGAATACGACGCGGTGTCGCGCCTGCGCGATTCGCAGCTCGGCGATGAACGGGTCAAGGATATCCACAACTACATCGTCAAGGGTGTGCTGTGGCAGGCGTTTACCTCGGAGCAGCAGGTGGTGTTGCTGATCGACGAGATCGACAAGGCCGATATCGAATTCCCGAATGATCTGCTGCGCGAACTCGACCGCATGGAGTTTTACGTCTATGAGACGCGCGAGATGGTGCGCGCGAAGAATCGCCCGCTGGTCATCATCACGTCGAACAACGAGAAGGAATTGCCGGACGCCTTCCTGCGCCGCTGCTTCTTCCACTACATCAAGTTCCCGGACAAGGACACGATGACGCAGATCGTCGATGTGCACTTCCCGAACCTGAAAAAGGACTTGCTGGCGCAGGCGCTGCAGACCTTCTACGAGGTGCGCGAAGTCGCCGGGCTGAAGAAGAAGCCGTCCACTTCCGAGCTGCTGGACTGGCTGAAGCTGCTGCTGGCCGAAGATATTCCGGCCGACGCGCTGCGCAGCAAGGATGCGAAGACCATCGTGCCGCCGCTGCATGGCGCGCTGCTGAAGAACGAGCAGGATGTGCATCTGTTCGAACGTCTTGTGTTCATGTCGCGGACGAACCGGTAAATGATCAGAGTCGAACCGGTCACGCTGGAACTGCACGGCGTGCGGCTGGAACCGCTGGCGGCATTGCACGCCACCGACCTGGCACTGGCCGCGCAGGACGGCGAGCTGTGGAA
>JAEZVM010000313.1 GCA_023420795.1 Pseudomonadota bacterium | reverse complement strand
TCGGCTTTGATGCTGGCGGCGCGGTCGGTTCCGGCGACGGTTTGATGCTCGCCAGCTTGTCCGTGCCTTCTGCCGCGACGGATTCGGATGGAACGGTTTCTGGTGTCTTCACGGTCTCGGCTACCGGCGGCGGTTTTGTCTCCTTCGGTTCCACAGGCGCAAAGCTCGCCAGCCTGTCCTTCGCAAGTGCCGCATAGCGTCCCTTCGGATACAGGTTGAGATAGGCCTCGTAAGCCGGGCCTTCATTGATCGCGTTTGCCGCTCTCCAGAGTTCGGCCTCGTCATCCGGCTTGGTTGCCGGCGGCTCGGGCTGCCGTGCGGATGAAGGGGTTGCAGTGCGCGGTGCATCCGTGCCCGATGCGCCTGCGCCACGAGCATCCGAGGCACCGGACGCTGGGGCAGCGGCGCCTGGCGCTTCTTTCACATCGGGCGCGGCGCGAGGCTTGCTTTCTTTCGGTGCGGCGGGCAGCGTGGCGGGCGGCGCGATCATCGCGGTCTTCGGCTGCATGCGATCCAGTCTGAGTTTTGCGAGCGCCGCATAGCGGCCCTTCGGATATTCGCGCAGATAGTCTTCGTATGCGCTTGCCTTGTCCGATGCGCTGGCCATGCGCCACAGCTCCACTTCGGATGGCAGGCGCGATTCCGAAGGTGCTGGCGGTGCAGTCGGCGTTGACGGTAGGGTGCCTGACTTCGGAATGGCGGCTTCCTGGGAACGCGGCGTGGAGGAAGCAATCTCCGGCAGCGGTTCGGATTTCGCCGGTGCTTCCATGCTCGGTGACGGTGTCACGGATGGCGCTGCTGATGCTGCCGGTGCTGTGGCGATGGCCTGATCCGTTTCCTGTTCCGTCGCCTCGCTGGAGCCTGAGGACTGCAGCGGCTCGTGGGAAGACGAAACGATCGGCTCTTCCTGTGCCCCATCCCAGCGCTGGGTTCCCCAGTAAACGCCGGCTGCAATGCCGGTGGATAACAACAGCCCGAGGGCCAGCCACGCCGGCTTGCCGGATTTCAGCCCAAACATCGCAGGCTTTTCCGCTTCCTGCGGCTTGCGCCAGTCGATGTCCGGCCGCGGGCGCGAGTGCATTTCGGAAGACGGCTCCGGCGGGCGATGCGACACCGGCTCGGAAGGGCGATGGGAGCGCGGCATGGACGTGCGGGGATGCATCGGGTCCGACATGCGATGCGGCATCGGTTGCTGCATCGGTTTTTGCGTCGGTTGCGCCGCTCTTTGCTGCATCTGCTGCTGCATGTGTTGCGGCGGGCGCGGCTGCATCGGTTCCGGCGCGGCATCTGCCAGCGGGACGGTATGCGCGACGGTGGTGGACCAGTGCGAACCGGAGCGCGGCAGCGTGCGCGGCACCGTATCCATGATGTCGAGCGCGCGGCGCATTTCGCCGATCGAACGGAAACGCTGTTCCGGCTTCACCGCCAGCGCCTTGTCGAGCGCGGCGAGGAAGGCAGGGCTGTAGCGACCCTTGCCGGCTTCCGTTGCCGGCATCATCTCGTCGTGCACCATGCGTGCGACAGCCGCCGGCGGCGCCTTGCCGGAGATCAGGTAATACACGACAGCCGCGAGCGCATAGATGTCGGTCCATTCGCCCTGGCGCAGACCGGCGCTGTTCGCATACTGTTCGATCGGCGCGAAGCCCGGCTTCAGGATCACCGTCAGTCGCTGCGTCAGGTCGCCGATCACGCGGCGTGCAGCACCGAAATCGAGCAGCAGCGGCCGGCCGTCCTTGAGCAGCAGGATGTTGTCCGGTGCGATGTCGCGATGCAGGCAGTGCACGCTGTGGATGGTTTCGATCGCATCGAACAGGTCGGCCAGCAGCACCCGTATCCAGCTTTCGGTCGGCGTGATGCGCCGCTCCTTCAATGCCTGCTTGAGCGTCGTGCCCTCATAGAAAGGCATCACCATGTAGGCGGTGCCGTTGCCTTCCCAGAAGCGGTGCACCTTCACCAGCGACGGCGAGTCGAACTGCGCCAGCATCTTCGCTTCGTTGATGAAGCTTTTCAGGCCGGCGGTAAAGGTGTCGGCATTGCGCTGCGAGCGCACGGTCACCGCCATCTGCGTGGTGCGCGCTGCCAGGCCGGACGGCATGTACTCCTTCAGTGCGACATGCCGCTCCAGCGAGTGGTCGTACGCGAGATAGACGATGCCGAAGCCGCCTTCGCCGATCAGGTCCAGGATTTCGAATTCACCCAGGTGCGTGCCGATCGGCAGGACATTCATGCTCTGGTCCGCATCGCTGTCAGGCGCAGGTCGAAATGGCGTCCGGCGGGTGCGTACCGCGGTCTTTTCAGAGTAGTCGTTCATCATGGGGATCTGCCTTTGGGTCAAACGCACCGGATACCATTGCCGTTCCTAGCACCTTTGGTGCCAGCCCTCGGAAATCGACCCCGCAGACATGAATGCCAGCCTTGTTTCGCCGCTGCGCCGGCATACGCTGCGAGATGCGCCTGCTTCCCTGCTGTCGGGAGCATCGCGCCATATCAGGGCCTGCCGGCGAGTGTTGGGTTTCATGCGACAGTCTCATGTGAAATGCAGCCAGAATGTCGGGTAGTGGATGACAGCTTGATCAATTCGAACTTGTCGCGGGCAATGATCGTCGCAAGGGACGGAGCGTTTCAGGAACATGTTCTCGTGCATGGGGAATGTGCATGGACGCTGCGCTACAGGCGGCGCCGCACGCGGCTTCCGGCGATGTTTCATCATCGTTCGGCAGGAGGAGAAGGGCTTGATCTGAATCGCTATTCGGTTGATTTCCGATGACGAGCGCATGGAAAACAACGAGGCGGTCATGCACTTGTCAGAGCGCAGGATTCATCACGGTTTTTTCGGTGCTGTACATGTCGTCCGCACGCACCACGACCACGGAAATATTGTCGCGCCCGCCATGCTGGAGCGCCATGTCAAGCAAGGTTTCCGAAGCCAGTCGGCAATCGCCGGCAATGAGCGAATCCTGCATTTCCTGATCGCTGACTTCATTGCTGAGGCCGTCGCTGCACAGCAGGAAGATATCGCCATCGTTGACCGCGATCGTCTCTTCGTCGATTTCCAGCGTGTCGGCCGCGCCGACCGCACGCGTAATCAGATTGCGCGCGACGAGATTGAGTGTGAGTTCATTGAGATTGCCGATGGAACGCAGTTCCTCCAGCTGGCTGTGATCGCGGGTGAGTTGCAGCAGGCGCCCGTTCCGGTACAGGTAAATCCGGCTGTCGCCGGCCCACAGATACGCGCAATAGTCGCCATACGCCAGCAGCACGACCACCGTACTGCCGATGACCTGCGCATTGCGCAGTGCCGCTTCCTCGCGGAGTCGGCGGTTTACCGTTTGCAGCCGCGCGCGTACATCGGCGGCGAAAGTTTCGAGGCTGCTGGGTGGCGGCATGTCGGTCATCGCCTCGATGATCATGCGGCTTGCCAGATCGCCGAGCGTATGGCCGCCCATGCCGTCGGCCACGACCCACAGGCCGCGCTCGGGCTGTTCGAGGCAGGCATCCTCGTTGATCTGGCGGACCAGACCCACATGCGTGCATGAGGCCGACGTCCATTGGAATTGGGTTGCATGCGTCACGGAAGCCTCATCCTTCTGCACTGTGGTATCCATTGCTCAGACTACTCCAATGCGCGCGCAAGTAACAGGTCCGACGACGCTTCGATCAGCGCCTGCTCAAACAAGCTGGAAGTTGCTGGCCAGTTGCTTGGCATCTACGTTGATGTTCGCGTTTGCCGCCGATGCTTCGATGTCGATCACCTGGAACTGGTTGTTCATCTGATCGGCGACATAGATGTTGTTGGTCTGGAAGAAGTTGATGGTCGATCCGAAGCTGGGAGAGGACTCGACGAAAGGACGGATCCAGCCGAATACCCAGGGAGCGCCTCCGCCTTTGATGGCCGACATCGCCTTGCGGTCCAGCGCGCGGTTCTTGGGCAGGTCGTTGATTGCGATGGTAGCCATGATGTGACCCTGTTCGGAAAATATCGGCTGGAAAGCCGCGTGCATGAAATGTGGTGTTGCGTTTTGTTGCGTTCTCTTGGGAGTCGGCGGAGGCCGTTCATGCCTCCGCCGGGTGCATCGATCTCATTACAGATCGCGGTAGCCCTCGTCCCAGCCGAAGCCTTGCGAGTTCGAGCTGTGGCTGCTGTTGTTCGCGTACTGGGTCGGATAGGAATCGACCTGGATGATCACCGGTGCATTGCCACCGAAGTGGGCGCCGTTGGCGACCGATACCGGAGCAAACATGCCCATGAAGTTCGATTGCCCGGTGCCGTTAGCCTGGTTGGCCAAACCGCCGCGTACGGATGACATTGCCTTGCGGTCGAGTTCTTCGGTGACGGCCAGGTCTTTGATGGTCAGAGTGGATTTCATTTCGGTTCTCCTGAAGATTGGATTGGATCGTGAATGTATTGGTTCGGTGTTGCCGGTGGACGCTTGGCGCCTTCACCGGCATCGCTGGTCTTAGCAGTACTCGGGATAGCTCTTTTCCCATTCGGCGCCTTGCGAGTTCGAGCTGTGGCTGTAGTTGTAGGCAGCCTGAGTCGCATAGGAATCGACCTGGATGTTTGCCGGCTCGCAGCCGAAGTAAGAGCCGTTGCCTACCTTTACCGGCGCGAACATCGCTTGCGTGTTCATCTGGCTAGTACCGTTGGCCTGGTTGGCCAAGCCGCCGCGCACGGACGACATTGCCTTGCGGTCGAGTTCTTCGGTGATGCTCAGGTCTTTGATGATCAGAGTGGATTTCATTTCGGTTCTCCTGGAAGTTGGGTTGGTTGGTGAGCTGTTTTGTCGGGCTCGACAGACATATCGCAGGGACTGTGCCAGCTCCCTCCCTGACCTATCCATGAATGCGTAAGTAATTGAATTTAAATGGATTTTTGTCGGAGGCGATGGCGGGGAAGGATGTGCCGCCACATATGCGACGATCTCGGATGACGGCTAATACCCAACAGGCTGGCGCCCTCTGTTCGGCTGTGCGCAACACATGGTGCGCGCTTGCCCTGGATAGCATTTAACAGCGCTAAGGCTGGCAGACGATTTGCCGGCGACACCATTCGGCGAAGGCTGGCGCGGGAAGAGGGCGGCTGAACCAGTAACCTTGGCCTTGGTCGCATCCGTGTTCCTGGAGGTAACGCAGTACCTCTTCGGATTCGATGCCTTCGCCGATCACCTCCAGATTCAGGTTGCGGCCAAGCGCGAGGATGGCTTCGGTCACAGCCTGGCACGCTTGGTCGGTTCCGATCCGTTTCACGAACGACTGGTCCACTTTGAGCTTGTCGAGAGGCAGGCTGCTCAAGTGACTGAGGCTGGAGTAACCGGTTCCGAAATCGTCTAGAGCGACCTTTACGCCGAGCGACTTTATCCTGTTCAGGATTGCCACCGCTTCGTCGAGGTTCTGCATCACCGCGCTCTCCGTGACTTCGAGATGGATATAGGCCGGATCGGCACCTGTATTGGAAATGATATGCCTCAGTTTTTCCGCGAAGCCCTTCTCCCTGAACTGAAGCGGTGAGACGTTGATCGCAATGCTTACCTGTAATCCTTCACTGCGCCAGATCTTGTGCTGCCGCAAAGCTTCAGTCGCAACCCATTCGCCCAGATGGCCAATCAGCCCGGCGGCTTCCGCAACGGGGATGAAGGACTGAGGGCCGACCGAGCGGGGGCCATCGTCATCCAGCCGTATTAAAGCCTCGGCACTGGTGACCACGCCGCGCTTGATGTCCATCACCGGCTGGTAATGCAGTTGCAGCCGGCCATGCTTGAGTGCATTCCTGAGCCTGGCTTCAAGGGCATAGGCTTGATCCGCCCGATCATTGAGCTCCGAGGTGTACACCTGGTAGGTGGCGCGGCCAGACTGTTTCGCCTGATACATCGCAAGATCGGCGGCATGAATCAGGGCACCGACTTCAGTGGCATGTTCCGGGTAATAGCTGATGCCGATCGAAGGCGAAAGGGATAACTCCAGCGTATCGATGAGGATCGGTCGCCTGATGCTTTCCACCACATGCCGCGCAACGACTGCTGCCAAGTGCAGGTC
>JAEZVM010000302.1 GCA_023420795.1 Pseudomonadota bacterium | reverse complement strand
TAATAAGTAGTCGGACTATTGTGCTTTCTGCATTATCTTATTCTCTGCGGAAAAACAACAGTTCTACATTGCCTGCAATCAGGCTCGCGGATTTAGGCAGATTTACAGGGGTCAATCTCTCGATATCCCCTTGAACAACAGAAACAGCCATAAAAGACAAATGACGACTGTTTTTCGTCATCTCCGCTTTTTCCTTATTACGGCTATTCAACGGTAGCTCATGCGGCGGGCCTCACGACCTTCCAAACGCCTGCCGGTATTGCACCGGCGTCAGCGCGGTCAATTCCTTGAACATGCGCCGCATGCCAGAGTCGCTGCTGAAGCCGAGCTCGGCGCTGATCGTCGCTGCCGATGCGGAGGTGTGGATCAGGCGCTCGCTGACCTGGTTGAGCTTGACGCGGCGCACATAGCTTGCAACCGGCAATCCCGTTGCGGCGACGACCTTCCGGGCCAGCGTGCGCTCCGTCATATGCAGCTCCGCGGCCAGTCGGCCTACTGTCGCGTCCGTTGCCGGCAGTCGTTCCGCGATCAGCTGCAGCTCGCGCAGCAGCCGGTTCGGTTGTTCGATCAGGTTCATCGTCTGGAAGGCGTGGTGCGTGCGCTCGGGGCGCGGCAGCACCATCAGCTTGGTCAGGTCGCGATAGGCTTCCTTGCTGATGCGTTTTTCGATGAATGCCTGGGCGATCGGCAGATAGCCGTTGACGCCGGATGCGGTCGCGGTGAGCGGGTTGAAAACGCTGGTCCGTTCGGTCTGCCAATGCACTTTGGGAAACTGTTCGCGCGCCATGTCGGCGAGCCACCATGTGATCGTCGCCTTCTGTCCTTTCAATTTCCCTGATGCGGCAGCCAGGCAGACGCCGGTGCAGTAACTCCACTGCATGACGCTTTTCGGCAGTCCGGCCAGTGCCGCAATCAACGCGGCATTGTTTGCGAGGGCGCTGCCGATGTGCTGCGGCGATTCGGCCCAGAACCCGGGGATCAGCACCGCGTCGAGCCGCGCATCCTTCACCGAAGAGGCTGCTTGTATCGCATGGCCGTGCGCGCATTCGACGAGGCCGGTCTGCTCCGCAACGAACACCGGCTCGAACAGCGTTGCACCGCCCCGCCGGTTGGCCGCATGGATGAGGTCGGTAAAGGCGAACAGCCCGGCGAGCATGCATTGCGGGTACAGGAGCAAACCGATACGAAAAGGGTATGAGTTAGGCATGGCAGAAAATGATTGTTTTATGTCCATTTCAGCCATTTTAAGCGGACCATGTTGCGGCAGACAATGCGTCATCCCACAGAGAGGATTGACCATGAAAATAACGCAGCTTCGCAATGCCACGGCCATCATCGATATCGGCGGCCACAGGATCCTCGTGGATCCGATGCTGGCGCCCAAAGGCGCACTACCGCCGTTGAAGTTCCTCGGCCAGCGCGACCGCAATCCCGTCGCCGATTTGCCGCCGGAGGCCGATGCCGCGCTGGACACGGTCACGCATTGCCTGATCACGCATTGCCAGAAAGGCCATTTCGATCATCTCGACCGCGCAGGCAAGCACTGGCTGCGCAGCAGGCAGATTCCGGTCATCTGCACGCCGCACGACGCGGAGCATCTTCGCCAGCGCGGCCTGAATGTCGTGCCGCTGCCGGAGAATCATGTTGAACCGCAGCCCTTCCTTGGCGGACGCATCAGGACAGTCGCGTGCCGTCATGGCAAGGGCATAGTCGGCCTGTTGATGGAGCACGGCGTCGGCTACTTCATCGAAATGCCGGGGGAGCCGAGCCTGTATCTGTCCGGCGACACCATCCTGACGCCGGAGGTGCTTGCATTTATCGCACGCCATCAACCCGACATTGCGCTGATCCCGGCCGGCGGCGCGCGGTTCGATATCGGGCACGAAATCATCATGGGCACGGCGGAAGTCATCGCGCTCACGCAAGCGCTGAAAGGCATCGCTGTCGCCAACCATCTGGAGGCGCTGAGTCATTGCCCGGTGCGACGCACGGAACTGAAGAAAGCTGCAATGCATGCGGGCGTGGAAGGACGGCTGCGGATTCCCGCGGACGGAGAAACACTGGAATTTGCGGTCTGAGAATATTGAAGAACAGACCATGATTCCTGTTCTTGATCGCCGCCGCAATCGATTCTGGATGTGTTTTTTGCAATGCGCGGCGGGCATCCGGCTGTACGCGAATGGGCGTCTGGCCGATGTAAAGTGGCACACGGAATTGTGGTGATCAATGCACTCGCCATCTCGCGCAAGAATGCTGATGAAAGCGTCCAGTTTTGTGGAATAATCCAGCGTTTGCTCACCTTGATTTCTGGAAATTCCCCATGAAAAAAACGCTTTCGATGCTTTCCGCTGCCCTCGTTGCGGGCGTATTCCTGTCGGCTTGCGACAAGTCTCCGGCACCGTCCGCTTCCGCACCGGAAGCCGTGACCAAGATCGTGATTGGCCTGGATGACAACTTCCCGCCGATGGGTTTCCGTGACAGCAAAACGAATGAGCTGGTCGGCTTCGATATCGACCTGGCCCGCGAAGCTGGGAAGCGTCTTGGCGTTGAAGTCGAGTTCAAGCCGATCGACTGGAATGCGAAGGAAGCCGAGCTAAGCAGCAAGCGCGTGGACGTGTTGTGGAATGGCCTGACGATTACCGAGAAGCGCAAGGAACAGATCGCGTTTACCGCGCCCTATCTGGAGAACCGCCAGATCATCATCGTGACGGCCGCTTCGCCGGTCAAGGCCAAGGCCGACCTCGCAGGCAAGGTCGTCGGCGTGCAGGAAGGCAGCAGCGCAGTTGATGCTGTCGAGAAGGATGCGGTTGCGAAGGATATCAAGGAGCTGCGCAAGTTCGGCGACAACGTTGCGGCCCTGATGGACGTGAGCAATGGCCGTCTCGATGCGCTGGTGGTAGATGAAGTGGTTGGCCGCTACTACACTGCGAAGAAGCCGGGCGAATATGTCGTGCTGGAAGAGCATTTCGGCACCGAAGACTACGGCGTCGGCGTGCGCAAGGACGACACGGCGTTGCTGGGCAAGCTGGACAAGGCGCTCGACGACATGAAGAAGGACGGCGCCGCCGACCGTATCTCGACCCAGTGGTTCGGCAAGAACATCGTCAAATAAGGCTGTACTGCTGAGCCCTACTGCATGACCCGGCCCCGCGCCGGGTCATCGGCACTATGAACTACCTCCTTGAAATCATCGGCCCGCTGCTCGACGGCAGCGTGGTCACCCTAAAGGTCTTCTTCATCACGCTGGTGCTCTCGGTGCCGCTGGGCCTGGTGCTGGCGCTGATCCGCGTCTCCCATTTCCGTTTCGCTTCCGGCCTCGTCAGCGGTTACATCTGGCTGATGCGGGGCACGCCGCTGATGCTGCAGATGCTGTTCATCTACTTCGCGCTGCCGTGGGTGCCGGTCATCGGCGTGCGCCTGCCGGACTTCCCTGCCGCGATCGTTGCGTTCACGCTCAATTACGCGGCCTATTTCGCCGAGATCTTCCGCGCCGGCATCCAGTCAGTCGATCGCGGACAGTACGAGGCGTCGCAGGTGCTGGGCATGAACTATGTGCAGACCATGCGCCGGATCATCCTGCCGCAGGTCATCAAGCGCATCCTCGCGCCGGTCAGCAACGAGACCATCACGCTCGTCAAAGACACTTCGCTGATCTATGTGCTGGCGATGAACGACCTGCTGCGCGCTGCGCGCGGCATCGTGCAGCGTGACTTCACCACCATGCCGTTCGTGGTCGCGGCGGCGTTCTACCTGATCATGACGCTGGTGCTGACTTGGGGCTTCCATCGCCTGGAAAAACGTTATGCCGTCTATGAAGGATGATGCAGTGAAGGTCGACGCCACAGAACCAATGCTGATGATCCAGGCGCGCGACATACGCAAGAGCTTCGGCAGCCTGGAAGTATTGAAGGGCATTTCGCTGGATGTCAGGAAGGGCGATGTGGTCGCGCTGATCGGGCCTTCCGGCTCGGGCAAGAGCACGATCCTGCGCTGCCTGAACCATCTGGAAAAGATCGACAGCGGCCATCTCGCCATCGAGGGCGAAACACTGGCGACAACCGATGAGAACGGCACCTGCCGCTACGTACCGTCCGCCGACGTGCGCCGCATCTGCAGCCGAATGGGCATGGTGTTCCAACACTTCAATCTGTTCCCCCACCTGACCGTCCTCGAAAACATCATCGAGGCGCCGATGACGGTGAAGCGCATGCGGCGCGACGAGATCGTGTCCAAGGCGGAAGCCTTGCTGCGCAAGGTCGATCTGCTGAACAAGAGCGACAGTTATCCTTCGCAGCTTTCGGGCGGGCAGAAGCAGCGCGTCGCCATTGCCCGCGCGCTCGCGATGGAACCTGACCTGATGCTGTTCGACGAACCGACCTCGGCGCTCGACCCGGAGCTGACCGGCGAAGTGCTGCGCGCGATGCGCCAGCTGGCCGAGGAACACATGACCATGCTGGTCGTCACGCATGAAATGAATTTCGCGCGGGACGTATCGACCCGCGCGGTGTTCATGGACAAGGGGGAAATCGTCGAGGCTGGCGACCCGGCGGCACTGTTCTCCAATCCGCAGCACGCCAGAACGCGCGCCTTCCTCGAACACGTGTTGTGAGCGGATGCCGGCCAACCGCCGGCATCGCTATTTAGCTAATGCGGTCCAATGCCTTGGCAAGCGTACCGACCGTGCGTTCGATGTTGTGCAGCTTGTCGAGGCCGAACAAGCCGAGGCGGAAGGTCTTGAAATCCTCCGGCTCACCGCATTGCAAGGGAACGCCGGCCGCAGTCTGCAAGCCCGCTTCGGCGAACTTCGCGCCGGATCGTATGCCATCATCGTCGGTATAGCTGACCACCACGCCCGGCGCTTCAAAGCCAGGCGCCGCGACGCTCCTGATTCCCTTGCTGGCAAGGAGCGCACGCACCCGGTCGCCGAGCTCCTGCTGCTCTGCGCGCACTTTATCGAAGCCGTAAGCATCCATTTCCTGCATCACATCGCGCAGCTTGCACAGCGCATCGGTGGGCATCGTCGCGTGATAGGCAAAGCTGCCGTTTTCGTAGGCTTCTATGATCTGCAGCCATTTGCGCAGGTCGCAGGAAAAGCTGGTGCTGCTGGTCGCGTCGATCCGTTCACGGGCGAGCGGGCTGAGCATCACCAGCGCGCAGCAGGGCGAGGCGCTCCAGCCTTTTTGCGGCGCGCTGATCAGCACATCGACGCCGGTCCCCTGCATATCGACCCAGATGGCGCCGGAGGCGATGCAGTCGAGTACGAACATCCCGCCGACAGAATGCACCGCGTCCGCGACGGCGCGCAGATACCCGTCGGGCAGCATCATGCCGGATGCGGTTTCCACATGCGGCGCGAAGACGAGGTCCGGCTTGTTTTCCCGGATTGCCGTCACCACTTCGTCGATGGGAGCGGGCGCGTATGCCGCCTGTCTTCCGCTTTCCACCGGGCGCGCGGCAAGGACGAGGGCCGAAGAAGGAATGCCGCCCATGTCGAAAATCTGGGACCAGCGGAAGCTGAACCAGCCGTTGCGGATCACCAGGCATTTCTTGTTTGTCGCGAACTGCCTCGCGACCGCTTCCATGCCGAAGGTCCCGCTTCCCGGTACGATGGCCACCGACCGGGCGTTGTACACCTTTTTCAGTGTGGACGAAATATCCTTCATCGCTCCCTGAAAGAGCTGGGACATGTGGTTGACGGCGCGGTCCGTATAGACCACCGAGTATTCGAGAAGTCCGTCGCGATCAACATGGGGAAGTAAACCTGGCACGCTTGTCTCCCGGAAAGTGAGTGATTGAAGTGGATGGGTGCCTGTCCTTTTCAAAGACAGGCAATTCCGTGTTTCATCCTTGAACCGTTTGCAAAGTATATAGGCCGGCAGATTCAATCAGGCGGTTTAAATCAGACTTTCCCCATTCATCTACGCGCAGGCCCGCCTTCTTTCGCAAAGAGTCGCTTATTCGAGCGTCACGCCCGCCTTCTTCACGATGTCCTTCATGCTCTGGTAATCCGCCTTCAGCAGCGCCCCGAACTTCTCCGGCGTCATTGCCTGCGGCTCCGCGCCCTGCGCATGAATCGCGTTCTTCATTTCGGGTGTTTCCAGCAGCTTGTTCACTTCACCGTTGAGGCGCACCACGATGTCTTTCGGCGTGCCGGCGGGCGCGAAAAGGCCGTACCAAGTGCTGACATCGAAGCCCTTGTAGCCCGATTCGGCGACGGTGGGCACATCCGGCAGCGAGGTGCTGCGCCTGGCTGAAGTCACGGCCAGCGCACGCAGCTTGCCGGCCTTGATCTGGCCCAGCGCGGAGGGGACGGAAGACAATGCGAGATCCACCGTGCCGCTGATCGCATCGACCATGGCCGGGCTCGATCCCTTGTAAGGCACGTGCACCAGCTTGATGTCGGCGGCCGTGTTGAGCGCTTCGCCGGCGAGATGGATCGTCGTTCCGTTCCCGGGCGAGCCGTAAGTGATCGTGTCGGGCTTGCTGCGCGCGGCGTTCACCACATCCGCCAGCGTCTTGAACTTCGAGTTGGCGGCAGTGACGATGACCACCGGCGTGTAGGCGACATGCGCAACCGGCATGAAATCCTTGAGCGGATCGAAGGCGAGGCTCTTGTACAGCCACGGCGCGACGGCCATGTTGTCCTTCTGGCCCATCACGAAGGTATAGCCGTTGGGCGCGGCCTTGGCTGCTTCGGCCAGGCCGATGGTGCCACCCGCACCGCCGCGATTGTCGGCGACGATGGTCCACTTGTTCGCTTCGGCGAGCTTATTGGAGACGATGCGCGACAGGATGTCGGTGCCGCCGCCGGGCGGGAACGGGATGATCAGCTTGACGGGCCCCACCGGCCAGGTTTGCGCCTGCGCGACAACGGCGCTGCAGGACAGCGCGACGGAAACGAGGATCTGCTTGATCAGGGAATGTCTTTTATCGTTCTTCGGGGAAGATGTGTTCGGGGTGAGAGTGCGCATGGAGTATTCCGAAAAAGCCGTGTAGTGGGATTGGTCAAACTTCTCAAGCTGGAGCAATCTATTCAAGAGTTGCCGCATTGAGCAGAAGAGTATTTTATTGCTCATTCGAGAATGCCTGCAGCGCGTGCCAATTCCGCTAAGATGGCACTTTTTTCTCTTATACAGCCATGAAGCGAGATCAAATGCTGATGGAAGCGATTCTGGGAAAGCTGCTGGAGGCGCCGGAACCGCAGATCAACGTCGTCGGGCTCGCCCAGCGCCTGAACGCCGAACAGCCGGTCATTCGCCACCACCTGCACCTGCTTCAGGATAAGGGTTGGGTTTCTGAATCGGAAGGTGGTTTCTGGCGACTGACGAATGCCGGCCACGACTATCTGGAAGGAACGCCGGAGCAAGGCATCTCCTTGAGATCACTTGGATAGCGAAACAGCCAGCAAGCATTGACAGGACAGGCCGATATACTGCGCAAACACTTCCAACACGCCCATTCCTTCTATCATGCCAATGACCTACGAAGAGTACCTGGACGAAGTCACCACGCTGCTGACCGAGATGTTCGACATGAGCGACGATGCTGCGATCAAGCATGTGATGCGGGCGCAGGCAGCGGACTTCTTTACGCTGCACGACGACATTCCGGGAATGCGCACGCAGGAACGTGCGGTGCAGGA
>JAEZVM010000257.1 GCA_023420795.1 Pseudomonadota bacterium | reverse complement strand
CATTTATCTGTTGCCGTGCCGGATGTGGCACGGCTTGGTTTCACTACTTTTTCCCGGCAAGGCGCTTCCACCATTCTCTCCAGCGTACCGGTTTTTTGAGGGCAGCCGGTTTTGCCGGCGCGGCCTGCTGGTTCTCGGTGGCTTTCGGCTTTGTCGCTTCGCTCTGCCTGTCGTATTCCAGGAAAAGCACCTTGCTTTCCAGTGTCTTGATCACATTGTCCTTGTCGGCAAGGCGTGCTCTCAATTCATTGGTTACCTGATCCTTCACCTTGCGCAGCTCCGCTTCCAGTGAAAGCGCGCGTTCTAGCGAGCGGTTGCGTTCTTCCAGCAGCGCGATCCTGAGCTGCGCCTTGGCTTCGCTGCTATCCCCGTCGTCGGCTGTATGCAGCTGCCCGTAGGTGCGCAAGAGTTCCGAGGTTTCTATCTGCGTCTCGCCGTCCGGAGAAACGGTTTTGCTCAAGCGACCCCTGCCGATGTCCCGATAGATCGTCGAACGGTTTTTGCGTACCAGTCTTGCGGCTTCGGTGATAGAAACGAGCGCCATATGCCAAAGTATGTTTCATCGAATGGGTGAGCGAGGGATGATTGTCAAACTGAGGGAAGGGGGGAATCCACCATGCTGGCCATGCATTACTGACAATCTGCGTTCCAAAAAATTCTGAAATGGCGGCAAAGTGTTCGCCACGCAATATCGAAAAACCGCAGCAGCTCGATGCGCTACAATGTTGGGTGAAGCAAGCCAGACAGCCGCTGGCTATCGCAAGATAGCGGGAGGAAGGTCCGGACTCCACAGGGCAGGGTGACGGCTAACGACCGTCCGCCGAAAACCGCAAGGTATAAGGCGAGGAACAGGGCCACAGAGACGAGTCTTTGGGACCGGGGAGGGCGCAAGCCGCTTCCTGCGTTACAAAGGGTGAAACGCGGTAACCTCCACTCGGAGCAATTCCAAATAGGCACGCATTGAGGCTGCTCGCGGAGCGTGCGGGTAGGAAGCTTGAGCCGTGGAGCAATTCACGGCCTAGATGAATGGCTGTCATAGCGGAAGGGTTGACCGACCGCCGTAACAGAATCCGGCCTATCGGCTTGCTTCATTTTCATTTCGGCCAGTGCCTGCGCTCGCCTCTGCGACTTCCCTTTTCTATTTCAGCCGCTTAGCTCTTCCTAGCCTTGGTCTCTCTCGCAATAGGCTAATCGCACACTCGCGGTGGAACGATTTTGCTGAATGGCACGTCAAAGCTTCCAAACTGCAACACGGAACCACATCGAGCTTCACTTCTTATTTCCCCAGAAAACACATGTATATATTTAAGACATTACCTTCAATGTCTTCGATAAGTATTTAATTTTTCTCGGAATCGCCTCTTCAAGTTGCTTTAGCGAAATGCGCTAAGTCATTGAGTTTATTAAGAAAAATCACATTTTTCCTCCGAATATTACTTGACCGCAAATTAACCATCCTCTAAAGTGGGCAACAGTGTGAAAAAGTGTATTTTTGTGGGGCGAAAATCTGGAAAAGCTCGATAATCACTGTTCACAGCCACGATCAAAAAACGACAACCACGAGGGTAATCAGGGTGTTTCAAGGCGCGTCAGCACTGAATCTCGATGCGAAAGGACGGATGACGATTCCGGCCAAGCATCGTGACGCACTGTCGCTGCAGTGCGAAGGACGCATCACCCTGACCAAGCACCCGCATGGTTGCCTGCTGCTCTTCCCCCGTCCTGTGTGGGAAAACCATCGCGACCAGATTGCCGCGTGGCCGATGTCCGCCCGTGCCTGGCAGCGCATTTTCCTTGGCAATGCATCCGATGTCGAAATGGATACTGCCGGGCGCATCCTGATTGCGCCCGAGCTGCGTTCTGCCGTCGGCCTCACGCGTGACGTGATGCTGCTTGGCATGGGTAGCCATTTCGAGATCTGGGATGCCGCGAAGCTCGCCGAAAACGAGGCTGAAGCGGTTGCGAACGGCATGCCGGACGTGCTGAGTAATTTTTCTTTCTGACGGCCCGTGATGAATCTGCAAGCGGTGCCCGGATTGCAGCACCGTACGGTGCTGTTGGAGGAAGCGGTCGATGCGCTGGCAATCGACGGTGCGCGCGCCAATGGCGTTTATGTCGATGGCACCTTTGGCCGCGGCGGGCATAGCCGCCGGATTCTGGAGCGACTGGGCGACAAAGGTCGCCTGATCGCATTCGACAAGGATCCGCAGGCGATTGCGAACGCGCAGGCGATTGCGGATTCGCGCTTCGAGATCGTGCATGACAGTTTTGCCACGATGGGCGAGGCGCTGGCAGTACGCGGCGTGACGCAGGCAGATGGAATTTTGCTAGATCTGGGAATCTCGTCGCCGCAGGTGGATGAAGCGGCGCGGGGTTTCAGCTTTCGACTGGACGGCCCGCTCGATATGCGCATGGATACCACGCGCGGGATGTCGGCGGCGGAGTGGCTCGCAACCGAGTCAGAACAGACGATAGGAAAGGTGATACGCGATTATGGGGAAGAACGGTTTGCTTTTCAGATTGCAAAGGCGATTGTTGCTCGCCGGGCAGAGCGCCCAATTTCAGGCACACGACAGCTTGCCGAGATCGTGGCACACGCCGTCAAAACCCGCGAGAAGGGCAAAGACCCGGCCACTCGTACCTTTCAGGCTATCCGGATTCACATCAATAAAGAGCTTGAAGAACTCGAAATAGGACTTCAGGCCGCATTAGAAAAACTGGCTCCGCAGGGGAGATTGGCTGTGATCAGCTTTCATTCGCTGGAAGATCGCATCGTCAAGCGCTTCCTGGCCTCCAAGGCCAGTGCGCCGCAGCCCGACCGCCGCCTGCCGATTCGTGCGGTCGACCTGCCGCAGCCGGAGTTGAAGCTGCTGACGAAGCTGAAGCCGTCGGATGCCGAAGTCGCTGCCAATCCGCGCGCGCGTTCCGCGATCATGCGCGTCGCCGAGCGCATCCGGGCACGGGAGGTTGCTCAATGAGCGGGCGCATCAATGTGCTCCTGACCGTGGCGCTGGTGCTGTGCGCGCTTTCACTGGTCAATGCGCAGTACCAGGCACGGCGCCTGTTCATCGAACTTGAGCGCGCGCAGGCAGCAGCCCGGCAGCTCGACATCGAATGGGCGCAGTTGCAGCTCGATCAATCGACATTGGTCAAGCACGCCCGGATTGAAGCGAATGCACGACGCGATCTCAACATGGTCGCCGTGACGCCCGATCGAACCCAATATCTGACAATGGGGGCGAACTGATGCGCAGCGCGTCACGCACCGCTGCAGGCAAGGGCGTCCAGTTCAGCGCCAGTCCGGTCCTCGCGGTCAAGCTGCCGGTATGGCGTTCCCGCATAGTGCTGTTCTCGCTGTTCGCCGGTTTCGCCGCGCTCGCCGGCCGCGCGCTCTGGCTGCAGGGGATTTCCACCGAATTCCTGCAGAAGCAGGGTGCGTCGCGCTATGCGCGCACGCTGGAGCTGCCGGCTACACGCGGCAAGATCACGGACCGCAACGGCCAGGTGCTGGCATCGTCTCTACCGGTGAAGGCAGTATGGGCGATTCCGGAAGACGTGCTCGAGGCGCCTGCGGGGAAAATCTCCGAACTGGCCCGGCTGCTCGACATGAGCGAGCGCGACCTGCGCAAGAAGCTCGATTCTGACCGCACCTTCGTTTACCTGAAGCGGCAGGTAGAAAACGACGTCACTGACAAGATCACCGCGCTCAACGTCCCTGGGATCGGCACCCGCCGCGAATACAAGCGCTACTACCCCGACGGCGAGGTGATGGCCCATGTGGTCGGCTTTACGAATGTCGAGGATGTCGGCCAGGAGGGCATGGAGCTCGCGTTCCAGAAAAACCTTGCCGGCACCAGCGGCAGCCGCCGTGTGATCAAGGACCGGCTGGGGCGGGTTGTCGAAGATATCGAGTCGGTCCGGCTGCCGCATGACGGCAAGGACCTTGCGCTGGCTATCGACCGCAAGATCCAGTACATCGCCTACTCGCATCTGAAAGAAGCGGTGGAGAAGCACAAGGCAAAAGCCGCCGCGATTGTCGTGCTGGATGTGAATACCGGCGAGGTGCTGGCGCTGGTGAACCTGCCGACCTATAACCCGAACGACCGTGCGCGCCTGACCGGTGCGCAGTTGCGCAACCGCGTCATGACCGATACCTTCGAGCCGGGTTCGACGCTGAAACCGTTCACGGTGGCACTCGCACTGGAAAACAGGCTGGTCACCCCGAATACCAGTATCCAGACGGCGCCTGGGCGCATCACGATTGGCCGCGCAACCATCGGAGACTCGCATCCGCATGGCGTGCTGACGGTGGCGCAGGTGCTGGAGAAATCGTCCAACGTCGGTACCACCAAGCTTGCATTGCAGCTGCAGCCGCAGCAGATGTGGGAAATGTTTACCACCATCGGCTTCGGCCAGCAGCCCAAGCTCGGGTTCCCCGGTGCCGTCGCCGGTCGCGTGCGCCCGTACAAATCGTGGAAGCCGATCGAGCAGGCGACGATGAGCTATGGGCATGGCATTTCGACTTCGCTGATCCAGGTCGCGCAGTCCTACATGATCTTTGCGCGCGATGGCGACATGATCCCATTGACGCTGCAGAAAGCCGGCGACCGGCCGATCAGCCAGCGCGTGATATCGGAGAAAACCGCACGCGATGTGCGTCTGATGCTGGAAATGGCGGCTGGGCCGGAGGGCACCGCGCCCAAGGCGCAGGTACCGGGATACCGGGTGGCCGGCAAGACGGGCACGGCGCACAAGCTGGTCAACGGCCAGTATGCAAACAAGTATGTGTCGTCGTTCGTCGGTTTCGCGCCGGTATCCGACCCGCGCATCATCGTCGCGGTGATGGTCGATGAACCGTCGAACGGTTTCCACTACGGCGGGCAGGTCGCGGCGCCGGTGTTTTCCGCAGTTACCGCCAACGCATTGCGTGCGCTGAATATCGCGCCGGATTCGACGGTGACCGACATCATCGTTCCGGCCAACCCCGTCGAGGAGAGCATGTGATGAATGCGACTCGCGCGCTGAACGATATCCTTGAGTGGCTGTATGCCACCGCGCCAATGGCGCAACTGTCATCCGACTCGCGCAGCATCGGCCTGGGTGATGTGTTCTTTGCCTATCCGGGCGATGCGGCGGATGGCCGCGATTACATCGAAAACGCTATTGAAGCCGGCGCCAAGGCAGTCGTGCACGAGATCGCCGATTTCCGCTGGAACGACGAGTGGAAGCTGCCGCATCTGCCGGTATCTGGGCTGAAGGAACTGGCCGGGCCGATTGCGAGCGCCTATTACGGCCGGCCGGATGCAACGATGTTTACCGTGGCGGTCACGGGCACCAATGGCAAGACCTCCTGCAGCCAGTGGCTGGGGAAGGCGCTGTCGCGCCTCGGCCAGCCGACTGCAGTGATCGGCACGCTCGGCGTAGGGCAGTTCCGCAGCGGCAGCCACGCAGGCTTCAGCGCGACCGGCTACACGACACCGGATGCGGTACTCCTGCAACGCAAGCTTGCGCAACTGCGCAGTTCCGGAGCACTGGCGCTTGCCATCGAAGCATCGTCGATCGGCCTGCACCAGGGGCGTCTCAACGGGATGCATTTCGATGTCGCGCTCTTTACCAATTTCACGCGCGACCATCTCGATTACCACGGCGATATGGAGGCATACGAAGCCGCCAAGCGGATGCTGTTCGACTGGCCGGGACTGCAGCACGCGGTGATCAATCTCGACGACGAGATGGGTTTGCGGCTGATACGGTATCTGCAGGAAACGCGGCCATCGTTGCCTGTCGTCGGCTATACGGTATCCGGCAAGAAGGTGTCGGATATTTCGGTTTTGAGTGCGTCCGATATCCGCAGCAGCCAGGGCGGCACTGCGTTCCGCTTCGATTCTCCTTTCGGCGCGATGACGGTGAAGACACAGCTCGTGGGCGAGTTCAATGTCAGCAACGTGCTCGGCATCCTGGGGGTGCTTCTGTCCAAGGGAGTAAGCCTGAAGGCAGCAATCGAGGCAACCGAGGCGCTGACCGCGGTGCCTGGGCGCATGGAGCAGCTTGGCGGGCAGGATGCGCCGCTGGTCGTGATTGATTACGCGCACACGCCGGATGCGCTGGAAAAGACGCTGGCGACCCTGCGCCAGGTGGCTCAGCAGCGCAGTGGCCGCTTGTGGTGCGTGTTCGGTTGCGGCGGTGATCGTGATCCGGGCAAGCGCCCGCAGATGGGTGCAGTCGCGCAGCAAGCCGACCACATTGTCGTCACCAGCGACAATCCGCGCGGCGAGGAGCCGGCGGCGATTGTGGAACAGATCGTCAAAGGCATCGATGCTGCGCAGCTGCCGCCGGACGCGCTGCACACGATCGAAGACCGCGCTTCCGCAATCCTGTGGGCGGTGCGGCATGCGGCAAAAAACGATGTGGTTCTGCTTGCAGGGAAGGGGCACGAATCGTATCAGGAGATAAAAGGCAAGAAATTGCCGTTTCTGGATGCAGACCATGCCGCGCTTGCGCTGGCTGCAAGGGCAACAATGAAGGGGATGATTTGATGAAATCATCATTGGCTGACATTCAGCCATGGATTTCGCGTGCCGCCGTGGCGGGCAACCGCGCGGCAGATGCAAGCTTCGACGGCGTCTCCACCGACAGCCGCCAGGTCGCTGCCGGCAATCTGTTCGTCGCGCTGCGCGGCGAGCGTTTCGACGCGCACGACTATCTGGCCGACGTCGCGGCCAAGGGCGTTGCCGCGGTGGTGGTCGAGCGCGTCCCAGAAGGGCTGACCGTGCCGGCGATAGTGGTGCCGGACACGCGCATCGCGCTGGGCGAGATCGCCGCTTACTGGCGCCGCCAGTTCTCTCTGCCGGTCATTGGCGTCACCGGCAGCAACGGCAAGACGACGGTCAAAGAAATGATCGCGTCCATCCTGGCAGCGGCGTATGGCGCCGATGACATCATGGCCACGCGTGGCAACCTGAACAACGACATCGGCGTGCCGCTCACGGTGTTCCGCATAAATGCATCGTACAAGGCGGCGGTGATCGAGCTCGGGATGAACCATCCGGGCGAGATCGCGGCGATCACGGCCATCGCGCAGCCGACGGTCGGCCTGGTGAACAACGCTCAGCGGGAACACCAGGAATTCATGGAAAGCGTGGAAGCCGTCGCGAAGGAAAACGGCAGCGTGATTCAGGGGCTGCCCGCCGATGGCGTTGCGGTATTCCCGGCCGACGATGCGTATACCGGATTGTGGCGCTCCTTTGCGGACCAGCGCAGGACACTGACTTTCGGCTTGTCTGATGACGCCGATGTGACTTGCACATATGTGGTGAACGATTTCGGCAGTGACCTGTCCATTACTGCCGGTGAGAAATATTTCCAGGTGAAGCTCTCTGCGGCCGGCGTGCACAACGTGCGCAATGCGCTGGCGGCGACTGCCTGCGCGCTGGCTATCGGTGTGCCGGAGGGCGCGATCATTCGCGGACTCGAAGCCTTCGCGCCGGTCAACGGCCGTCTGCAGCGCAAGACCGCAAAGAGCGGAGCCATGGTGATCGACGATACCTACAACGCCAATCCGGATTCGGTGCGCGCGGCGATCGACGTGCTGTCGCACGCAGCCGCCCCGCGCGTGCTGGTGCTGGGCGACATGGGCGAAGTGGGTAACGAAGGGCCGCAGTTCCATACCGAGATCGGCGCATATGCGCACGAGCGCGGCATCGAACGCCTGCTGACGCTGGGTGAACTGGCAAGGCATGCAGCCGCCGCGTTCGGTGCGGGGGCGCAGCACTTCGATGATATCGATTCGATCAACCAGGCAGCCGAGGCACTTGTTTCCGCCGGCACGACGGCGTTGGTGAAAGGCTCGCGTTTCATGAAGATGGAGCGCGTGGTCGGCCACCTCGTCAATCCAACACAATAAAGGACAGGGATTCCGCAAACATGCTGCTTTGGCTGGCTCAATACTTCCAACAAGAACTCGGACCGCTCCGGGTCTTCAATTTCATCACCTTCCGCGCGGTGTTCGCGACGCTGACCGCGCTGGCGATCGGTTTGATCGCGGGGCCGGCGGTGATACGCATGCTGACCCGCCTGAAGGTGGGGCAGGCGGTGCGCACCGACGGGCCGCAGACGCACCTGATCAAGTCCGGCACGCCGACCATGGGCGGCGCGCTGATCCTTCTTGGCATCGGCATCTCGACGCTGCTGTGGTCCGACTGGAGCAACCGCTTCATCTGGGTGGTGCTGGTGGTCACGCTCGGCTACGGCGCGATCGGCTGGGTCGATGACTATCGCAAGGTGGTGTACAAGAACCCGGAAGGCATGTCGTCGAGGGAGAAGTACTTCTGGCAGTCGCTGATCGGCATTGTCGCGGCGATCTATCTCGCGTTCTCGGTATCGGCGCCAACCAATACGCAGGTGTGGAACCTGTTTCTCGAATGGGTGCAGTCCGGGTTCAACCTCGATCTGCCGCCGAAGGCCGACCTGATCGTCCCGTTCTTCAAGACCCTCAGCTATCCGCTCGGCGTCTGGGGCTTCATCGCGCTGACCTATTTCGTCATCGTCGGCACCAGCAATGCGGTCAACCTGACCGACGGACTTGATGGCCTAGCGATCATGCCGACAGTGATGGTCGGCTCTGCGCTTGGCCTGATCGCTTATCTGACCGGTAGTGCAGTGTATGCGAAGTATCTGTTCATTCCGTACATCCCGGGCTCCGGCGAGCTGCTGATCTTCTGCGGCGCGATGGCGGGCGCGGGGCTGGCCTTCCTGTGGTTCAACGCACATCCGGCGCAGGTGTTCATGGGTGACGTCGGCGCACTGGCGCTGGGCGGTGCGCTCGGCACCATCGCGGTGATCGTACGGCAGGAGATCGTGCTGTTCATCATGGGCGGCATCTTCGTGGTCGAGACGCTGTCGGTGATGCTGCAGGTCGGCTACTTCAAATATACGAAGAAGCGTTTCGGCGTCGGCCGCCGCATTCTGTTGATGGCGCCGCTACACCATCACTTCGAGCAGAAGGGATGGAAGGAAACCAAGGTCGTCGTGCGTTTCTGGATCATCACGATGATGCTGGTGCTGTTCGGACTCTCAACCTTGAAGTTGCGCTAATGGGCTACCAGGGCAAACACGTTCTCGTTCTCGGGCTGGGTGAATCCGGCCTGGCGATGGCATTGTGGCTGGCACGCTGCGGCGCGACGCTGCGCGTGGCCGACACGCGCGCCGAGCCGGAGCGTCTGCCTGCATTGCGCGAAGCGGTGCCGGCAGCGGAGTTCGTCGGTGGGCCGTTCTCCGCTGCTCTCCTGGACGGTATCGATTTCGTGGCCGTCAGTCCCGGACTGGCGCCCGATCGCGAACTGGCGGAGATCCTGCCGGCAGCGCAGGAAAAGAACGTCCCGCTCTGGGGTGAAATCGAACTGTTCGCGCAGGCGCTGGCCGCGCTGCGCGAAGACCGCAGCTACGAGCCGAAGGTGATTGCGATCACCGGCACCAATGGCAAGACCACGGTTACCAGTCTGACCGGCTTGCTGTGCCGCCGTGCCGGCCTGAAGACGCAGATCGCCGGCAACATCAGCCCGGCCGCGCTCGACGTACTGCGCTCCGTCCTTGATGCGGACGATCTGCCGCAGGCGTGGGTGCTTGAGCTGTCCAGCTTCCAGTTGCAGACCACGTATACGCTGCAGGCCGATGTCGCCACCGTGCTGAACGTGACGCAGGACCATCTCGACTGGCATGGCAGCATGGATGCGTACGCGGCTGCCAAAGCACGCATCTTCGGCGACAAGACGATACGCCTGCTCAACCGTGACGATGCGCGCGTGATGCAGATGGCCGCGCCGCTGGCGACCAACATCAGCTTCGGTGCCGATGAGCCAGGCCGGCCGGACTGCTTCGGCCTGGTCGATGACAACGGCATGCACTGGCTGTCGGTTGCTGTCGCAGGCGAAGGCGATGAAAAACCGCGCCGCAAGAAAGACAACATCGAGCTCCCGGTAACCATCACACGCCTGATGCCGGCCGATGCGCTGCAGATTCGCGGCCGTCACAACGCCGTCAATGCACTGGCCGCGCTCGCGCTGTGCCGCGCGATCGGCCTGCCGCTGGCGCCGCTGCTGCACGGCCTGCGCGAATATCGCGGCGAGCCGCATCGCGTCGAGCTGGTCGCGAATGTCGGCGGCGTCGATTACTACGACGACAGCAAGGGCACCAATGTGGGCGCCACCGTTGCCGCGCTGAACGGACTTGGTGCCAGTCAGGTCGGTGCAAGCAGGCTGGTGCTGATCGCCGGAGGCGACGGCAAGGGACAGGATTTTGCTCCGCTGGCCGAGTCGGTCGCGAAGTACGTGCGCGCGGTGCTGTTGATCGGCAAGGACGCGCCGGCGATCCGTGCCGCGCTGGACCAGACGGGCATTGAACTGATCGATTGCACGACGCTGGAAAGCGCGACGCAGAAGGCGGCGGAGCTGGCGCAGGCGGGTGACGGTGTGCTGCTGTCCCCGGCATGTGCAAGCCTCGACATGTTCCGGAATTATGCGCATCGTGCGCAGATATTCATCGACACGGTACGTGAATTCGCACTGTCGCGCGGCGAGGTGATCGCATGAGATTTGCCCTGCCATCCTTCGGCACTTCATCCTCGGGCGCGCCGCTGCCAGGCGTTGTGCAGCGCTCGAAGATGATGGAGTACGACCAGCCGCTGGTGTGGGTGGTCGTGCTGCTGATGCTGCTTGGAATGGTGATGGTGTACTCGGCATCGATCGCATTGCCGGATTCGCCAAAGTATGCGAGCTACAAGAACTCACATTTCCTGTTCAGGCAGGCGATGTTCATCGGTGCGGCGATGGTCGCCGGCATGCTTGCCTTCCGAGTGCGTATCGAAACCTGGCAACGGCTGGCGCCGTATCTGTTCGTCGCAACGCTCGTACTGCTGGTACTGGTGCTGATTCCCGGTATCGGCAAGGGCGTCAATGGCGCGCGGCGCTGGCTGTCGTTCAAGGTATTCAACCTGCAGCCGTCCGAACTGATGAAGTTGTTCGTCGTCCTGTATGCGGCCGACTACACGGTGCGCAAGCAGGAAGTGATGCACAAGCTGACCAAGGGCTTCATGCCGATGACCTTTGCAATCGGCTTTGTTGGCCTGCTCTTGCTGCTGGAGCCGGATCTCGGCGCGTTCGGCGTGATCGTCTGCATTGCGATGGGCATCCTTTTCCTGGGCGGCATCAACGGCATCTGGTTCGGCGGGATCGGCGCGACGCTGGTAGGCATCTTCAGCATGGTGATCCTGCTTTCACCGTGGCGGCGCGAGCGCATCTTCGCTTACCTGAATCCGTGGGAAGAAAGCAATGCGCTGGGCAAGGCATACCAGCTGTCGCATTCGCTGATCGCCTTCGGGCGTGGTGAGCTGTTCGGCGTCGGCCTTGGTGGCAGCGTCGAAAAGCTGCACTACCTGCCGGAGGCGCACACCGACTTCCTGCTCGCCGTGATCGGCGAGGAACTGGGTTTTGCCGGTGTGCTGGTGGTCGTTGCGCTGTTTTACTGGATCGTCAAGCGTTCGTTCGAAATCGGCCGTCAGGCGATCGCACTGGACCTGACCTTTGCCGGCCTTGCCGCGAAAGGCATTGGCATCTGGATTGGCGTGCAGGCATTCATCAACATGGGCGTGAATCTCGGACTGCTGCCGACCAAGGGATTGACCTTGCCATTGATGAGTTATGGCGGCTCAGGCGTGCTGATCAACTGCGTCGGGCTGGCGATCCTGTTGAGGATCGATTACGAAAATAGAGTGCTCATGCGCGGAGGCCGGATATGAAGCGCCTGTTGATCATGGCGGCCGGCACCGGTGGACACATTTTCCCGGGGCTGGCGATCGCGCAGACGATGCGTGCGCGCGGTTGGCAGGTGTCGTGGCTCGGCACCATGCATGGCATGGAGCGCGACATCGTGCCGAAACACGGCATCGAAATGGATTCGATCGATTTCGCCGGCGTGCGCGGCAAGGGGCTAATGCATACCGCGCGTGGCGCCTTCAAGCTGGTAGCGGGCTTTGCTTCCTGCTTCAGCATCATCGGCCGCCGCAAGCCGGACGTGGTGCTTGGCATGGGCGGTTACGTGACAGTGCCCGGCGGGATGATGGCGAAGCTGCGCGGTGTGCCGCTGGCGCTGGTGAACGCGGATGCGGCGCTGCTGCTGTCGAACAAGACGCTCGCGCCGCTCGCGCAGCGCGTGCTGTTTGGCTTCCCCGCAGATTTCGGCAATGCGGCAGGCAAGGCACTGGTGACAGGCAATCCTGTGCGTAAGGAAATCATCGATGTGCCGCCACCGGCGCAGCGCTACGCGGCCCGCAGCGGTCCGCTGCGGCTGCTGGTGGTGGGCGGCAGCCTCGGCGCGAAGGTGTTGAACGAGACGCTGCCTGCGGCGCTGGCGCGCATTCCGGCCGATGTGCGCCCCGTGGTCACGCATCAGTCGGGCAAGCAGCATATCGACGCATTGCGCGCCGCCTATGCGAATGCACAGGTGCAGGCAGAGGTAGTGGATTTCATCGACGACATGCCGCGCCGCTATGCGGAAGCGGATCTGGTGATCTGCCGCGCCGGCGCGATCACCGTGTCGGAATTGACTGCGGCCGGTGTCGCCAGTGTGCTGGTGCCGCTGGTGGCATCGACGACGTCGCACCAGCGGGACAACGCGCAGTGGATGGCGAAGCAGAAAGCGGCAGTGCATCTGCCGCAGGGGGAGTTGAATCCGGAGCGGCTGGCGCAACTGCTGCAGTCGCTCACGCGCGACGAGTGCAGAACGATGGCCGAAGCGGCACGCAGCATCGGGAGGCGCGACGCGAATGAAGCGATCGCGAACGTATTGGAAGAATTGACAAACAAAGCATGAAACATAAGGTAAAGAACATTCATTTCGTCGGCATTGGCGGCAGCGGCATGAGCGGCATCGCCGAGGTGCTGTTGAATCTCGGCTACACCGTGTCCGGCTCCGACCTCGGTCGCAATGCGGCGACGCAGCGGCTGGCCGAACTCGGCGCGAAGGTCACGCTCGGGCATACCGCGGAAAACGTGGAAGGCGCGGATGCAGTCGTCACCTCCACCGCCGTCAAGGGCGACAATCCGGAAGTGCTTGCCGCACGCGCGAAACGCATTCCGATCGTGCCGCGCGCGATCATGCTGGCCGAGCTGATGCGCCTGAAGCAGGGCATCGCGATCGCCGGCACGCACGGCAAGACCACCACCACCAGCCTGGTCGCCAGCGTGCTGGCCGAGGGTGGGCTGGACCCGACCTTCGTCATCGGCGGCCGCCTGAACAGCGCGGGCGCCAATGCAAAGCTGGGTGCCGGCGACTTCATCGTCGCCGAGGCCGACGAGTCGGATGCCTCGTTCCTGAACCTGTCGCCATGCATCGAAGTCATCACGAACATCGATGCTGACCACATGGATACCTATGACCACAGCTTCGCCAAGCTGAAGCAGGCCTTCGTCGAGTTCACGCAGCGGCTGCCGTTCTACGGCGTGGCGATGCTGTGCATCGATGATCCGAATGTGCGCGAGATCATGCCCTTCATCTCCAAGCCGATCGTCACCTATGGCTTCCGCGAAGAAGCGCAGGTGCGCGCGATTGATGCGAAGGCGGTAAACAGCCACATGGAATTTACCGTAATCCAGGATGGCTATCCGCCGCTGGCCGTGCATCTCAACCAGCCCGGCATGCACAACGTGCAGAACGCCTGCGCGGCGATCGCGATCGCCCGCGAGCTTGGCGTCGATGACTGCGCAACCCAGAAGGCGCTGCGCGAATTCAACGGCGTCGGCCGTCGCTTCACCCGTTATGGCGAGATCGCCTTGCCGGATGGAGGTTCGTTCACGCTGGTGGACGACTACGGCCATCACCCGGTCGAGACGGCGGCGACGCTCGCTGCCGCACGTGGCGCGTTTCCGGGGCGCAGGCTGGTGCTGGCGTTTCAGCCGCACCGCTATACCCGTACGCGCGATTTGTTCGAGGATTTCGTGAAGGTGCTGTCCACCGTCGATGCCCTGGTGCTGGCGGAAGTCTACGCAGCCGGCGAGCAGCCTATCGTCGCCGCAGACGGACGCGCGCTCTCGCACGCGCTGCGCGTGCTGGGCAAGGTGGAACCGATCTTCGTCGAGGACATCAATGAGATGCCGGCCACCATCATGGGCATGGCAAAGGATGGCGACGTGGTGATCACCATGGGCGCCGGTTCGATTAGCGGCGTGCCGGGCAAGCTGGCCCAGGCAGGCTGAAAGGCAGGTTTGATTATGAGCACCAAAGATTTGAAGAAGGAATTTGGAAAAGTTGGCGTGCTGTTCGGCGGTCGTTCCGCCGAGCGCGAGGTATCGCTGATGTCGGGAGCCGGCGTGCTGAAGGCCTTGCAGGACAAGGGCGTCGATGCGCATGGCTTCGATCCGGCAGAGCGCAGTCTGGCCGAACTGGCCGCCGAAAAGTTCGATCGCGTGTTCATTGCGCTGCATGGCCGCTACGGCGAGGATGGCACGCTGCAGGGCGTGCTGGAACAGCTCGGTATTCCGTACACCGGTTCAGGCGTGATGGCATCGGCCATCGGCATGGACAAGGTGATGACCAAGCGTATCTGGCTGAACTACGGCCTGCCGACCCCGTGCTTTGCGGTGCTCGATTCGAAAGCGGCGAGCGCCGAGGAACTGCGCAAGCTGCCGGATGATCTGGGCCTGCCGCTGATGCTGAAGGCGCCGCATGAAGGCTCGACCATCGGCATCGCCAAGGTGACGTCGGCGGCGGAAGTGCAGGGTGGATTCGATTTGTGTGCGAAGTATGACGATGCGGTGCTTGCGGAGGAATTCATCGTCGGGCGCGAATTGACGGTGCCGGTGCTGGGAGCGGGGCGCAGCACGCGCGCGCTGCCCATCGTGGAAATCCGTGCTCCGCAGGGCAATTACGACTACCAGAACAAGTACTTCAGCGATGACACGAAATACCTTTGCCCGGCGCCGCTGGATGCATCGTTGGCGCAGCGGATTCAGGAAATCGCGGTACGCGCTTTCAATGCGGTCGGATGCTCGGGCTGGGCTCGCGTCGATTTCATGCTGCGCGCCTCCGACAACGAGCCGTTCCTGCTGGAGATCAATACATCGCCCGGCATGACCGGCCATTCGCTGGTGCCGATGTCGGCGAAGGCGGCTGGCGTGAGCTACGAGGATTTGTGCGTGGAGATATTGCGCTCGGCCGACCTGGATCTGAAGCCGACGCAGGACTGGAAAGTGAAGTAAGCGGAAGACAGGGCGAAACATAACGACTATGTGGCACGACGTCAGAATGCTCAATGCAACCACCAGCGCCCTGCTTGGCCTGCTGGTACTGGGCGTGATCGCGTCCGGCCTGTGGTGGGTGGCGCAGCAACCGATGTTTACGCTGAAGGTGATCCGCATCGACGCTGTCGACGAAACGCAACTGCGGCACGTTAACGCATCGACGGTGCGCACCACCGCGCTGCCTCGCATCAAGGGCAATTTCTTTACCTCGAACCTTGATGCAGTACGGGTCGCATTCGAGGCTGTGCCGTGGGTGCGCAAGGCGTCGGTGCGGCGCGAGTGGCCGAACAAGCTGATCGTGACGATCGAGGAGCATAAGCCGCTGGGCACTTGGGGCGACGACGGGCGCCTGCTGTCGGCCAAGGGCGACGTGTTCACCGCTAACCTCGCGGAAGCGGAAGAGGACGGCGCGCTGCCGGTGTTTTCCGGGCCGGACGGCAGCGAGAAGGATGTGGTGCTGCGCTACCGTCAGTTGCAGGAATGGTTTGCGCCGATTAGCCTCGCGCCCGAGTCGGTGCAGCTGTCGGGCCGCTATGCATGGACGGTGAAGCTGAACAACGGCATGACCGTTGAGCTGGGCAGCGAGCAGGGCAAGGTGACGTTGAAGGATCGGGTCGCTCGGCTGGTCGGGATTTATCCGCAGTTGGTGACGCGCTTGCAGGACAGGATTGAAAGTGTGGATATGCGGTATCCGAACGGTCTGGCGCTGAAGGCGCAGGGTCTGGCCTTCGGAATGGATGGAAAGAAAAAGGCAAGCGGGAAAACATGACAAAAGACGCGAAAAACCTGATCGTCGGCCTCGACATCGGCACCTCGAAGGTGGTGGCGGTCGTCGCCGAGGTGCTGCCGAACGGGAGACACGAGGTCATCGGCCTCGGGCAGCATGAGTCCAAGGGACTAAAGAAGGGAGTAGTGGTCAACATCGAGGCGACGGTTGAATCGATCCAGCGTGCGCTGGAAGAAGCCGAGCTGATGGCTGACTGCAAGATCAAGAATGTCTATACCGGCATCGCCGGCAGCCATATCCGCAGCTTCAATTCGAGCGGCATGGTGGCGATCAAGGACAAGGAAGTCACGGCGACCGACGTCGCGCGGGTGATCGAGACGGCGAAAGCGGTCAACATCCCGACCGATCAGCAGCTGCTGCACACGGTGCCGCAGGAATTCATCGTCGATAACCAGGAAGACGTGCGCGAGCCGATCGGCATGAGCGGCATCCGCCTCGAAGTGAAAGTGCACATCGTCACCGGCGCGGTATCGGCGGTGCAGAACATCGTCAAGTGCGTGCGCCGCTGCGGCCTGGAGGTGTCGGACCTGATCCTGCAGCCGATGGCGTCCGCCGACTCGGTGCTCACACCCGATGAAAAGGAACTCGGCGTGGTGCTGATCGACATCGGTGGCGGTACCACCGACGTGGCGATCTTCACAGAAGGCGCAATCCGGCATACCGCAGTGATCCCGATCGCTGGCGATCAGATCACCAATGACATTGCGATGGCGCTGCGCACGCCGACCGCCGAGGCGGAAGAGATCAAACTGCGCTTCGGCGCGGCCAAGCAGGTGCTGGCCGATCCGGGCGAGACGCTGGAAGTGCCGGGCCTTGGCGACCGTGGCTCGCGCACGCTGTCGCGTCAGGCGCTGGCAGCGGTGATCGAGCCGCGTGTCGAGGAATTGTTCGCTCTGGTACACCAGGTGGTGCGCGAGTCCGGCTATGAGGAAGTGCTGTCGTCGGGCATCGTGCTGACCGGAGGTACTTCGATGATGCCGGGCATGGTGGAACTGGCGGAAGACATCTTTTTGAAACCGGCGCGCCTTGGCGTGCCGGAGTACAGCGGGCAGCTCGCCGATGTGGTGCGCAGTCCGCGTTATTCGACGGTGTTGGGGTTGTTATTGGAAGCAAAGAAGCAGTATCTGCGCGGCCATATCGTCACACGACAGGATGGTTCGTTGAAGGCGGTGTGGCAGCGCATGAAAGAGTGGTTTTTGGGTAATTTTTAACAATAATTTTTCGGCATTAACCGCAGTTTGCAGTTGCTAGTCGCCGCATCGCGCGGGGACTAACGACTGAGAACTGCATCACAAAGGGAGTCATCATGGAAATCGATATGATCGATAACGCAAACCTCGGTACCGTGATCAAGGTCGTCGGTGTCGGCGGAGCAGGAGGCAATGCAGTACAACACATGATCAACAAGGGCGTGTCCGGCGTCGAGTTCATCGCTGCCAACACCGATGCGCAGGCACTGGCGCAGTCGAAGGCCCACAACATCATCCAGATCGGCGAAACCGGCCTCGGCGCCGGCATGAAGCCGGATGTCGGCCGCCAGCTGGCGGAAGAATCGCGTGAGCGCATCGAAGATGCGCTGCGCGGCGCGCATATGGTGTTCATCGCAGCGGGCATGGGCGGCGGCACCGGCACCGGCGCTGCGCCGATTGTGGCGCAGGTGGCGAAGGAACAGGGCGCGCTGACGGTCGCCGTGGTGTCCAAGCCGTTCTCGTACGAGGGCGCGAAATGCATGGAAATCGCCGACGAAGGCCTGGAGGCGTTGTCGCAGCACGTCGATTCGCTGATCGTGATCCTCAACGAGAAGCTGGAAGAAATCTACGAAGACGACAGCATGATCGAATGGCTGCAGCATGCCGACGACGTGCTCAACAATGCGGTTGCCGGCATCGCCGAAATCATCAATGTGCCGGGCCACATCAACGTCGACTTCAATGACGTCAAGACCATCATGGGCGAGCAGGGCAAGGCGATGATGGGCACCGCGACCGCGTCCGGCGTCGATCGCGCGCGTATCGCCGCCGAGCAGGCAGTGGCATCGCCGCTGCTGGACGGCATCGACCTGTCCGGCGCGCGTGGCGTGCTGGTCAACGTCACCGCCAGCCGCAGCCTCAAGGGTAAGGAAATCAAAGAGGTCATGGCCACCGTGCGTGCCTTTGCCGCACCGGATGCATCGATTGCGCAAGGTATCGCGTACGACGACAAGATGGGCGATGACATCCGCGTGACCGTGGTTGCAACCGGCCTTGGCCGTGCGCGCAAGAACGTGCAGCTGGTGCAGACGCCGGTACTGCGCACCGGTACCCACAACGAGCCGATCATGCAGGGCGGCATGATGGGTAACGGTGCTGCACAGCCTGCACCGTCGTTCGACGGCTTGAAGGCGCCGGCTGTATGGCGCCGCGAGTCCGCATCGGAAACGGTGCGTGCGCTGGAAAAGAACGGGATGGAAACCTACGACATTCCGGCCTTCCTGCGAAAGCAGGCCGACTGATCGCTTGCCAGCCTGACTTGCAGGGCGGCTGACTCCCTCCCTGCAGGAACGGCGGGAACAAGGCATACTGCAGTCTCGACGCCGCACCCTGGTGGTGCGGCGTTTTCTTTTGAAGACCACGAGACTAGAGGAGCCACATCATGACCATCAAGATCGGAGACCGCCTGCCTGAAGGCAAGCTGTTTGAATTCATCGAAGTCGAATCGGAAGGCTGTTCGCTGGGACCGAACGTGTTCAACGTCAGCGAGCTTGTCAAAGGCAAGAAGATCGCCATCTTCGGTTTGCCCGGTGCGTATACGCCAACCTGTTCCGCGCAACATGTGCCCGGTTATATCGCCAATGCTGACAAGCTGAAGGCGAAGGGTGTCGATGAAATCTGGTGCATCTCGGTAAACGATGCGTTCGTGATGGGCGCGTGGGGCCGCGAGCAGAAAGCGACCGGCATCGTGCGCATGATGGCTGACGGCAGCGCGGATTTCACCAAGACGCTTGGCCTCGAATTCGACCTGACCGCGCGCGGCATGGGCATTCGCTCGCAGCGCTATTCGATGCTGGTTGAAGACGGCGTCGTCAGGCAGCTGAATATCGAGCAACCAGGCAAGTTCGAAGTATCGAATGCCGAGACCCTGCTGAATCAGCTGGGGTAATAAAAAACGGCGCATCGCGCCGTTTTTGATTCAGGGCGCGACAACAACCTTCACCTGTGCATCCTTCAGCACCTTCGACAGCGCGTCCGGCGGGCGCGCATCGGTAAACAGCATGTCGATCTGCGACACATGCGCCATCCGCACCAGCGCCTGACGGTCGAATTTGTCGCGGTCGGCCACCAGCCAGACCTCGCGCGACTGTTCGATGATCGTCTGCGCCACCTTCACCTCGCGCGGGTCGAAGTCGCGCAGCGTGCCGTCCGCCTCGATGCTGGAAATGCCGATGATGCCGATATCCACCTTGAACTGCCGGATGAAATCGATAGTCGCCTCGCCGATGATGCCGCGGTCGCGGCCGCGCACCACGCCGCCGGCGACGATCACTTCACACTTCGGATTGTCGGCGAGGATGGCGGCTACATTCAGGTTGTTGGTCACCACATGCAGGTTTTCGTGCTGTGCCAACGCGCGCGCCACTTCCTCGGTGGTGGTGCCGATGTTGATCAGCAGCGAGCAGCCCGGCGGCACCCTGCTGGCGACTGCCTGTGCGATATGCCGCTTGGCATCGATATTCAGCACCTGGCGTTGCCGGTAGTCGATGTTTTCCACCGATGACGGCAGACCTACGCCGCCGTGATAGCGTGCCAGCAACCGCGCTTCCTCCATCAGCTTGACATCGCGCCGCACCGTCTGCGGCGTCACATCAAGCTTCTGCGCCAGTTCCTCCACTGATATCGTCACGCGTTGCCGCACCGCATCCAGCAGGCGACGTTGACGCGGATTAAGTGTCATTGCATTTCTCCCTTCAATACCAGTAGATGGGCGAATATAATCCAAAACGAAAATAAACGAACAAAAAAGGTCAAAATATATGTTCTTTTATTTTCATGTAGCGCTTTTTGCGGGAACGAAATGAATCAGCGGCATAACTCCTTCGACTGCGACTTGCTTATCGTCGGTGGCGGCATCAATGGTGCCGGTATCGCGCGCGATGCCGCCGGGCGCGGCCTGTCGGTCGTGCTATGCGAGAAGGATGACCTTGCGGCGCATACCTCCTCGGCCTCCACCAAGCTGATCCACGGAGGCTTGCGCTATCTCGAATACTACGAATTCAACCTAGTCCGCAAGGCGCTGATTGAACGTGAGGTGCTGCTGCGTGCTGCGCCGCACATCATGCGGCCCCTACACTTCGTCATGCCGCACGACAGGGGGCAACGGCCGGGATGGATGATCCGCTCCGGTCTGTTCCTGTACGACCGGCTTGCCAGACGCGAATTGCTGCCCGCCTCGCGCGGCGTGGATCTGCGCCGGCATGTGGCAGGCGAGCCGCTCAAGCCGGAATTCACGCGCGGCTTCATCTATTCCGACGGCTGGGTCGATGATGCGCGGCTGGTGATGCTCAATGCACTCGACGCCTCGGAAAAGGGGGCGCGGATATTCACGCGCACCCGCTGCACGGCGGCGCGCCGCGAGGCCGACCGCTGGACCGCGCAATTGCGCCGCGAGGACGGTAACACGATCGAAGTCAATGCCCGCTGCCTGGTGAACGCAGCCGGCCCATGGACGGCTGATTTCCTGCGGCTGGCGACGCAGCGGCCGGCAGAAAAAACGCTGCGGCTGATCAAGGGCAGCCATATCGTCGTCAGGAAGCTGTTCGATCATCCGTATGCCTACATCTTCCAGCATCCGGACGGCCGCATCGTGTTCGCGATTCCGTACGAACGCGATTTCACGCTGATCGGCACCACCGACCTCGATTACCGAGGCGATGCCGACGCGGTCAGAATCGATCAGGATGAAATCGTCTATCTGTGCGAGCTGGCGAGCCGGTATTTCCGCACGCAGCTTGCCCCGGTTGACGTGGTGTGGACGTACTCCGGCGTGCGCCCGCTGGTCGAGGACGAGGCAGCGAAGGCGTCGGCGGTGACGCGCGACTACAGGCTGGAACTGGATGTGCAGGGCGCTCCGCTGCTGTCTGTCTTCGGCGGCAAGATCACCACCTTCCGCAAGTTGGCCGAGGAAGCGGTTGATCTGCTTGCCGGCCCCCTGTCGATACTCCGGGGCGCGTGGACCGCCGATGCCTGCCTGCCAGGCGGCGACATATTCGGCGCGCGGCCGGCCAATCGCGCGGTGCTGGAATTCGACCTCTACTTGCATGAACTGCAGATCAAGTATCCATGGCTACCGCCTGCGCTGGTGAGCCGATACGCGCATGCGTATGGCACCCGCATCAGCATGCTGCTTTTCGGTCGCATGTGCATCGACGACATGGGCCAAGAGATTGCGCCGGGCCTGTATGAAGCGGAAGTCGATTATTTGATGCAACTCGAATGGGCCGTCACGGCAGCCGACATACTATGGAGACGCTCCAAGCTCGGCCTGCATCTGCCTTCCGGCACGGAAGCTAAGCTCGATGCCTGGATTCGCGCCAGGCGAATGGAAAAAACGGACGGGCTGTTGCGCAAACAATCCTAGAACTGCCCGGTCAGCAGGTGCGCACATAAAAACAGGAGGAAGACGCCGTGCATCTGGCATTGGAAAACATCGGCAAAAAAGTGGCGACAGAGGAGCACATCCATCCGCTCTCGCTTTCGCTTCAGCCGGGCGCGATCAATGTGCTGCTCGGCGCCACCCGCGCGGGCAAGACCACGCTGATGCGCCTGATGGCAGGGCTCGATCGGCCGACCGGCGGGCGCGTGCTGGCCGACGGCAAAGATGTGACCGGCGTGCCGGTGCGCGAGCGCGAGCTGGCGATGGTGTATCAGCAGTTCATCAACTATCCGTCGTTCACGGTGTACGACAACATCGCCTCGCCTCTGCGCATCAGGCGCGTGCCGGAATCTGAAGTGCGCAAGCGCGTGACCGACATGGCGGAACGGCTGCACATCACGCCCTACCTGCAGCGTTCTCCGTCCGAACTGTCCGGCGGCCAGCAGCAGCGTACCGCGCTGGCGCGCGCACTGGTCAAGGATGCAGGCCTGCTGTTGCTGGATGAGCCGCTGGTGAATCTCGACTACAAGCTGCGCGAAGAGTTGCGCCGGGAACTGACTGACCTTTTCTCTGAAGGGAAAACCACCGTCGTCTATGCGACCACCGAACCGCTCGAAGCCTTGCAGCTCGGCGGCAATGTGGCCGTGTTGCATGAGGGCCGCCTGCTGCAGCAGGGGCCGACGATAGACGTGTTCAACGCGCCGAATTCCATCCAGGCGGCGCGCGCCTTCAGCGATCCGCCGATCAACCTGATTCGGGCGACGCTCGACTCGCAGGGTAATGCACATGCGGGCGGCGGACTCGTCATTGCCATGAACGTCGAACAGCGGCAAAAGGCGGCACGGCAAAAGGATGTAGTGCTCGGACTGCGCGCGCACAGCCTGCATTTGGCCAGACGTCATGCCGACGACATCGTGATTGAGGCGCAAGTAGAACTGGCGGAAATCAGCGGCTCGGAAACCTATGTACACATGCATCGCGGACCGGTTGCGCTGGTGGCGCAACTGCCCGGCGTTCATAACCTCGACATCGGTTCCTCATGCTGCATGTATTGCCGTACCGACGACCTGTTGCTGTTTGCGGCCGATGGCGCGCTGTTGCATGCACCGCAGCGTTTCCACGAGCGGGAGAGCAGGCATGGCGCGAATTGAACTCGTCGATCTGGCGCATGCATACAAGCCCGATCCTTCATCGCCCGCTGATTACGCGCTGCGGCCGATGAGCATGCGCTGGGAAGACGGCGGCGCCTATGCGCTGCTCGGGCCATCCGGCTGCGGTAAGACCACGCTGCTCAACATCATTTCCGGCCTGGTGTGTCCATCGCAGGGGCGCGTGCTGTTCGACGGGAAGGAGGTGACCGACCTGCCCCCGGAGCGGCGCAACATCGCGCAGGTGTTCCAATTCCCGGTCATCTACGACACGATGACGGTATTCGACAACCTTGCCTTCCCGCTGCGCAATCGCGGCTGGAAGAGTGCGGATATTCATCGGCGCGTCGAGCGGATCGCCGGCATGCTGGATTTGAGTTCCGACCTCAAGCATCGCGCCAGCGGTCTGTCGGCAGACGCCAAGCAGAAGATATCGCTCGGACGCGGACTGGTGCGGCCGGATGTCGCTGCCGTACTGTTCGACGAACCGCTGACAGTGATCGACCCGCAACTGAAATGGCAGCTGCGCCGAAAGCTGAAGGAAATCCATCGCGAGCTGAAGCTGTCGCTGATCTATGTCACGCACGACCAGGTGGAAGCGTTGACCTTCGCTGACCAGGTGATCGTGATGACACATGGCGAAGTGGTGCAGGCCGGCACCGCGCAACAACTGTTCGAAGAGCCCGCGCATACCTTCGTCGGCTATTTCATTGGCAATCCTGGAATGAACCTGCTGCCGTGCTCGGTCAGCGACGGCGCCGCGCATGTCGGCGGCGGCAGCATTCCGCTAGCGCCCGCGGCGCGGGCAGCGCTGAGCAACGCCAGCGGCAACATCAAGCTCGGCATCCGCCCCGAGTTCGTCGAATGCGCATTCGAACCGCGGGCCGGAACCGCAGCGGCCACTGTCGCCTCGGTGCGGCATCTCGGCACGCATTGTCTCGCAGAGTTTCGGCTCGGCAGCCATACCGTCGCGGCCAAGATGCGCCATCTGAGCGCCGTAGCCGGCGATCCGGTATGGCTGCGGCTGCCGGCGGAACGGACCCTGTACTACGTCGAAGACAAGCGGGTGGCCTGACATGAAGACCTACAACAACCGTGCATGGCTGCTGATCCTGCCCGTGATCCTGTGCGTGTCGTTTTCCGCGATCCTGCCATTGATGACGATCGTGAACTATTCGGTGCAGGACATTCTCGGTCCCGGGCAGCAGGTATTCGTTGGAACCGAATGGTTCAAGATGGTGATGCGCGACAGCGAACTGCATGACGCGTTGTACCGTCAGATGCTGTTTTCGCTGTCGGTGCTCGCGATCGAGATACCGCTCGGAATCCTGATCGCGCTGGCGATGCCGGTGCAAGGATGGAGAGCGTCGCTGGCGCTGGTGCTGATCGCCTTGCCGCTGCTGATTCCGTGGAACGTGGTCGGTACCATCTGGCAGATCTTCGGCCGCGGCGACATCGGCCTGCTTGGCCATGTGGTCAATGAACTCGGCATCCGCTACAACTACGCCGGTGATTCGGTCGATGCGTGGCTCACCGTGCTGCTGATGGATATCTGGCACTGGACACCGCTGGTGGTGCTGCTGTGCTATGCCGGGCTGCGCGCGATCCCGGATGCCTACTACCAGGCAGCACGCATCGACGGCGCGTCGCGCTGGGCGGTGTTCCGCTTCATCCAGCTGCCGAAGCTGCGCAATGTGCTGATGATCGCGGTGCTGCTGCGTTTCATGGACAGCTTCATGATCTATACCGAGCCCTTCGTTCTGACCGGCGGCGGGCCGGGCAATGCGACCACCTTCCTCTCACAGTATCTGACGCAGAAGGCGGTCGGCCAGTTCGACCTCGGGCCGGCAGCGGCGTTTTCGCTGATCTATTTCCTGATCATCCTGTTGTTCTGCTTCGTGCTCTACAACTGGATGCAGCGCGTCGGCACCGGAGACGGCAAATGATGAGCAAACACATCACACGTCCGATACTGACGCTCTACCTGCTGCTGTCGCTGCTGCCGATCTACTGGATGCTGAACATGTCGTTGAAGACCAATGACGAAATCCTCGGCGCGCTGACATTCTGGCCGGACAAACTCACCTTCGACAACTTCAAGACCATCTTCACCGACGCCTCCTGGTACGAGGGATACATCAATTCCATCATTTACGTGCTGGTCAACATGGTGCTGTCGGTCGCCGTCGCACTGCCGGCTGCCTATGCGTTCTCGCGCTACTCCTTCCTTGGTGACAAGCATCTGTTCTTCTGGCTGCTGACCAACCGCATGACGCCGCCGGCGGTGTTCCTGCTGCCGTTCTTCCAGCTGTATTCCACTGTCGGCCTGATGGACACGCATCTCGCTGTCGCGCTCGCACACATGGTGTTCAACGTGCCGCTCGCGGTGTGGATACTCGAAGGCTTCATGTCCGGCATTCCGAAGGAAATCGATGAAACCGCATACATCGACGGCTACAGCTTCCCGAAATTCTTCGTGAAGATCTTCCTGCCGATGATCAAGTCGGGCATCGGTGTCACCGCCTTCTTCTGCTTCATGTTCAGCTGGGTAGAGCTGCTGCTGGCGCGCACGCTCACCTCGGTCAATGCCAAGCCGATTTCCGCCACGATGACGCGCACCGTGTCCGCTGCCGGCATGGATTGGGGCGTGCTGGCGGCTGCCGGCGTGCTGACCATCGTGCCCGGCGCGCTGGTGATCTGGTTCGTGCGGCATTACATCGCCAAGGGCTTTGCAATGGGGAGGGTATGACATGGAAGGCACGTTTTCCTGGATGGCATGGACGCCGCCGGTGGCCATGTTTTTTACCGCGATCGCGCTGATGCTGACAGGCATGACGATCTGGCAGATGAAATCGCCGAGCATCGAACGCAAGGGCTTCCTGCCGATCAGGACCACGCGCGGTGATCGTCTGTTCATCGGATTGCTGAGCGCTGCTTATGTAAATCTCGCTTGGGCCGGCCTGACCGACCTGGAACAGTGGATAGGTGCGGCAATCGGCTTCGTGGTGCTGCTGGTGGTGATGCGTTGGGGATAAGGCCGCGGCGCGTGGCGGCCAACTTTCCCCCGTCGCGCGTTCTATTTCATGGGAAGGCAAGAAAAGGTGGAGATATGAGACTAAGACTGACGGCGTTGGCCGTTGCCGCCATGCTGGCCTCGGGCGCAAGCTGGGCCGACATGAAGGCGGCGGAAAAATGGGTGGATCAGGAATTTCAGCCATCCACACTGAACAGGCAGCAGCAGCTCGACGAGATGAAATGGTTCATTGACGCCGCCGCCAAGCTGAAGGCAAAAGGCGTCAACGAAGTCAGCGTGGTGTCCGAAACCATCGACACGCACGTCTATGAATCGAAGACGATGGCGAAAGCCTTCGAGGAAATCACCGGCATCAAGGTCAGGCATGACCTGATCCAGGAAGGCGACGTCGTCGAAAAGCTGCAGACTTCCATGCAATCGGGCAAGAGCATCTACGACGGCTGGATTTCGGACTCCGACCTGATCGGTACCCACTATCGCTACGGCGCGATCGAGCCGCTGTCGGACTATATGGCGGGCAAGGGCAAGGAGTTCACCAACCCGAATCTCGACATCAAGGATTTCATCGGCACCAGCTTCACCACGGCGCCGGACGGCAAGCTGTACCAGCTGCCGGACCAGCAGTTCGCGAACCTGTACTGGTTCCGCGCTGATTGGTTCGCGCGCAAGGACCTGCAGGAAAAGTTCAAGTCCAAGTACGGCTATGAGCTCGGCGTGCCGGTCAACTGGTCCGCCTATGAAGACATCGCCAGCTTTTTCACCAACGACGTGAAGGAAATCGACGGCAAGAAGGTCTACGGCCACATGGACTACGGCAAAAAGGACCCGTCGCTCGGCTGGCGCTTCACCGATGCATGGCTGTCGATGGCGGGCACGGCGGACAAGGGCATCCCGAACGGACTGGCGGTTGATGAATGGGGCATCCGCGTCGCCGCCGACAAGTGCACGCCGGTCGGCGCATCGGTCGCGCGCGGCGGTGCGACCAATTCGCCGGCGGCCGTCTATGCGCTGACCAAGTATGTCGAATGGATGAAGAAGTATGCGCCGCCGCAGGCGGGCGGCATGACCTTCTCCGAGGCCGGACCGGTACCGGGACAGGGCGAGATCGCGCAGCAGATCTTCTGGTACACCGCGTTCACTGCGCCAATGACCAAGGCATCCGCCGTCATCAATCCGGACGGCACGCCGAAGTGGCGCATGGCGCCCGGACCGCATGGCCCGTACTGGAAGGATGGCATGCAGAACGGTTACCAGGATGTCGGTTCGTGGACCTTCTTCAAATCGACGCCGGACGACCGCAAGGCTGCCGCCTGGCTGTATGCGCAGTTCGTTAATGCGAAAACCACCTCGCTCAAGAAATCCATTGTCGGCGTGACCTTCGTGCGCGATTCCGATATCCGCCATGAATACTTCACGAAGAACGCGGCGAAGTATGGCGGCCTGATCGAGTTCTATCGCAGCCCGGCGCGCGTCGCATGGACGCCGACCGGAACCAATGTGCCGGACTATCCGAAGCTGGCACAGCTGTGGTGGAAGAACGTTGCGACTGCAGTGACCGGCGAAAGGACGCCGCAGGCTGCGATGGACAATCTGGCCGATGAAATGGACCGGGTGATGGCGCGGCTGGAGCGTGCGGGCATGAAGAATTGCGCGCCTAAGCTCAATGCGAAAGGCGACCCGGGCAAGTATCTGTCGGAAAACGCTGCGCCGTGGAAGAAGCTGGCAAACGAAAAACCGAAAGGCGAGACGATTGCCTATGAAAAGCTGCTGCAGGCGTGGAAGGAAGGGCGCGTGAAGTAATATTCACTCGTATCGACCGGGAATGAAAGGCGTGGCGCGAGCTGCGCCTTTTCTGCTCGGGCCGCGCCAGATTTGAATTTCTATAGATATACGCCTAATGAGCAGATACATCCTCGCCCTCGACCAGGGCACGACTAGTTCCCGCGCGATCCTGTTCGACCATGCGGGGCAGATCCACGGCATCGCGCAGCAGGAGTTCCGGCAGATATTCCCGCGGTCCGGCTGGGTCGAGCACGACGCCAATGAAATCTGGACCACGCAGCTCGAGGTTGCAAGGCAGGTGCTGAAGCGGACCGACACACGCGCATCCGACATCGCTGCCATCGGCATTGCCAACCAGCGCGAAACAGCCGTGCTGTGGGATCGCCGCACCGGCGAGCCGATTGCTAACGCGATCGTCTGGCAGGACCGCCGCACCGCAGACATCTGCGATGCGCTGCGCGAGCAGGGCCAGGAGCCGGTATTCCAGAAAAAGACCGGGCTCGTGCTGGATGCCTATTTTTCGGGCACCAAGCTGAAGTGGCTGCTCGATAACATCCCCGGCGCGCACGCAAAAGCCGAGCGCGGCGAGCTGGCGTTCGGCACCATCGATTCGTGGCTTATCTGGAAGCTGTGCGGGATGCACGCGACCGACGCCAGCAATGCGTCGCGCACACTGCTGTTCAATATCCACACGATGCAGTGGGACGATGAATTGTTCGGCCTGCTCGATATCCCGAAGAACCTGCTGCCGCAGGTGGTGTCCAGCAGCGGGATCGTGGGCGTCGCCGATGAAGCGCTGCTCGGCGCTCCGGTTCCGATAGCCGGCATCGCCGGCGACCAGCAGGCCGCCACCTTCGGCCAGGCCTGCCATCATCCAGGCATGGCAAAAAACACCTATGGTACCGGCTGCTTCATGCTGATGAATACCGGCAGGCAGGCAATCGAATCGCGCAACAACCTGCTGACGACGATAGGCTGGACCTTGGGTGAGCAGACCGATTACATGCTGGAAGGCAGTGTATTTAATGCCGGTGCGGCGGTGCAGTGGCTGCGCGACGGCCTCGGCATCATCCAGAGTTCTGCCGAAGTGGAAGCGCTGGCTTCCAGCGTGCCTGATACCGGCGGTGTGTTCGTGGTGCCAGCCTTTTCCGGTATGGGTGCGCCGTACTGGGATGCGTATGCGCGCGGCACCATCGTCGGCATCAGCCGCGGCACCACCAAGGCGCATATCGCGCGCGCGACGCTGGCGGCGATTGCGTACCAGAGCGCCGATGTATTGGAAGCGATGCAGAAGGATGCGGCGATCGGCCTGACCGAATTGCGGGTCGATGGCGGTGCTGCTTGCAACGATCTGCTGATGCAGTTCCAGGCAGATGTGCTCGGCGTTCCGGTGGTGCGGCCGGTCGTGACCGAGACTACGGCATTGGGCGCCGCCTATCTGGCCGGCCTGGCAGTCGGTTTCTGGGGCTCGATGCAGGAAATTGTCGCGCAGTGGCAGGTGCAGAAGCGCTTTGAACCACGCATGTCCAACGATGAAAGGGAGCAGCGGCTTTCCACCTGGAGACGTGCGGTACAGCGTGCGTGTCACTGGCTGGAATGATGATGCAGGGATGGCAATAATGCCCTCGTCGCGCGTGGCGCGAGCCCAACAGGCGGGCATCCTGCAGCAACTGACTCGCGGGTTAGTTGCTATACTTCCACAATGCTCAAACAACGCACTGTCAAACAAGTCGTCAAGACCATCGGCGTCGGCCTGCATTCCGGCACCAAGGTGGAACTGACGCTGCGCCCCGCCGCGCCGGATACCGGTATCGTGTTCCGCCGCGTCGATCTGAATCCGCCCGTCGAACTGCCCGCCAGCGCCGGCGGCGTCGGCGACACCCGCATGGCTTCGACGCTGACGCGCGAGGGCGCGAAGGTATCGACGGTCGAACACCTGATGTCGGCCTGCGCCGGCCTCGGCATCGACAACCTGTATATCGATCTGACTGCGGAAGAAATCCCGATCATGGACGGTTCCGCGTCCACCTTTGTCTTTTTGCTGCAGCAGGCAGGTTTGCAGGAGCAGAACGCGCCGAAGAAGTTTATCCGGGTGAAGAAGCCGGTGGAAGTGCGCGAAGGCAGCGGGGCGCAGGAAAAATGGGCGCGTCTCGAGCCGTACAATGGCTTTAAGCTGAAGTTCTTCATCGAGTTCAATCATCCCGCCGTTGATGGCACCGGTCAGACCGCCGAAGTCGATTTCGGCTCCGAGTCCTACATCAAGGAAATCGCACGTGCGCGCACCTTCGGCTTCATGCAGGATGTGGAAACCCTGCGCGGCATGGGACTGGCGCGTGGCGGCTCGCTGGAAAACGCGATCGTGATGGACGAATACCGCATCCTGAATCCGGATGGTCTGCGCTATGGCAATGAGTTTGTGCGCCATAAGATCCTGGATGCGATTGGCGACCTGTATCTGGTTGGCCATCCGTTGCTTGCCAGTTATGTGGCCCACAAATCCGGGCATGGCCTCAACAATCAGTTGCTGCGCGCCTTGCTGGAGCAGCCGGATGCATACGAGATCGTGAGCTTCGATTCCGCCGAAGCTGCGCCCAGCGCGTATGCGATGCAAGCAGGGCAGGAGTGGGCGTACAGTTAAAAATTCGCCCGTTCCCAATTAGAATCTTATGGCCGTTCCTTGCGATGCCGGCGCAGCATCGTATTAAGGGCGGCTTTCAGTGATTGATTGTATGGCGAGTCTTCCAGCGAATTCTGCAAGGAGGACAAGGCGGAAATCGCCTGTGCGGGCAGCACCAGCTGCTTGGGTGGGATTTTCTTATCAGAAATCTTTCCAACTTGCACTTTAATTCTTATTGCGTTAACCTGCCAAGCTTGTTTTAGCAAGTTTTCTTGCAGATTGGGCAATTGCTGCCGTAGTTTCGTCGCCATTGCAGCGTTCGGTGCAGAAAGAACCAGGTTCCCCGCTTCGAACTGCATGACGGAACATCTATCAAACAGCGCGGGGAGAAGTGTCTCGCATTCTTTTTGCAGGGCAACCAGACGCGTTACGGCCGGCAACAAAGCGGCCATTTTTTCATGCGCGCGCAGAAAATCTGTAACACCTGTAACGCTGCTCCTTTTTTTAAGGGGCGCGCGTGTAGACTGAAAACGTTGTTGCGAGGAAATAAATGAGGAGGGACGCGTCATGTCCAAACCTTATCACACCTCGCCGACGCTGGAGGATTCGGAGGAGTTGTCATGCAAATCATTCTGTTGCATCCCCGCTTCAATGCCAAGACGCTCACTCTGACGCGCTGGCATCTGCTGTTCGCGGGAGTGCTGTTTGTCGTATCCGTCGTGATGGCCGCGTCCCTGCTGTACTACCTGACCTTCCGCCATGCCGCCCATCTCGATATTCCTGTAGTGCGCGATGCGCTCGCTTCCGCTGTCCAGGATGACACCGAAAAGAAAGACAGGTATGTAAAGGAAAACCTGGCGGCGATGGCGATGAAGCTGGGCGAAATGCAGGCGCAACTAATGAGGCTGGATGCGCTGGGCGAGAGGGTTCAGAGCCTGGCGGGCGTCAAGCCGCAGGAATTCAATTTCAAGGAATTGCCTGGTCGCGGCGGCATGGAAGAGCCGAGCGTGCAAGTCAAGCCATTGAGCATGAACGAATTCCAGCAACTGCTGGAGGTCATGGCCAAGGATGTCGAGCACCGCGCGGACTACATGAACGTGGTGGAATCGGCGCTGATGAATCACAAGATCAAATCCAAGCTGCTGCCGACGATCCCGCCGGTGAATGTCGGCTATAACGCATCCAGCTTCGGCTGGCGGCTCGATCCGTTTACCGGACGCCAGGCGTTTCACGAAGGGATCGACTTTGCTGCCGCCACAGGTACACCGATCATCGCCGCGGCCGGCGGCGTCGTGATCGCGGCCGAGTATCACCATCAGTACGGCAACATGCTCGAAATCGACCATGGCAACGATATTGTGACCCGCTACGCGCACACCTCCCGCTTGCTGGCCAAGGTGGGTGACATCGTCCGGCGCGGGCAGCATGTCGCCGATATCGGCTCCAGCGGACGTTCTACCGGCCCTCACCTGCATTTCGAAGTGCTGGTAAAGGGTGCCCAGCAGGATCCGCGCAAATTCCTCGCGCTGGGTGCCGATCAGGCGAAAATCGCCGCCCTGTCCCTCAAGTAATTCTTGTCGCTGGTGTGAAAGCCGGGTTGGTATTGTTTCCTGGCTTTTAATCCCCATTTGACATCCCGATTGCCCGGCTTTTTCGGGCGTGCAATCTTTTGCCCTTCCGGTTCCAAGTCAGGCGGCCCCACTCAGGCTGCATGATAAAATCCGCAATTTAGCCCAAGCCCGGCCACCGCGATGACATCGCGGCGCCTTTTTGAAAATTCAAGCATGTCATTACTGACCCAGATTTTCGGCAGTCGCAATCAACGACTGATCAAGCAATATCAGAAAACCGTCCGCGACATCAATGCGCTGGAACCGGCAATGGAGAAGCTTTCCGACGCCGAACTCCAGGCAAAGACGCCGGAATTCAAGGAGCGCATCGCCAAGGGTGCAAAGCTGGACGACATCCTGCCGGAAGCCTTCGCCGTCTGCCGCGAGGCTGGCAAGCGGGTCCTGAAGATGCGCCACTTCGATGTGCAGCTGATCGGCGGCATGGTCCTCCATTACGGCAAAATCGCGGAAATGGGCACCGGTGAAGGTAAGACGCTGATGGCGACGCTGGCCGCCTATCTGAATGCGCTGGCCGGAAAGGGCGTGCATGTGGTGACCGTCAACGATTACCTGGCACAGCGCGATGCGGAATGGATGGGCAAGCTGTACGGCTGGCTGGGCCTGACCACCGGCGTCAACCTGTCGCAGATGGCGCACGACGACAAGCAGCGCGCCTATGCCGCCGACATTACCTACGGCACCAACAACGAATTCGGCTTCGACTACCTGCGCGACAACATGGTATACGACGCCGGCGACCGCGTGCAGCGCGCGCTGAATTTCGCCATCGTCGATGAAGTCGATTCGATCCTGATCGACGAAGCGCGAACGCCGCTGATCATTTCCGGCCAGGCCGAGGATCATACCGACCTGTACATCAAGATGAACGAGGTGCCGCCGCTGCTGACGCTGCAGATCGGTGAGGAAACGCCGGACGGCAAGGGCAAGATCGAGGTGCCCGGCGATTACACGAAGGATGAGAAGTCACATCAGGTACTGCTGACCGAAGCGGGTCACGACAAGGCGGAACAGATCCTGACACGCATGGGCCTGCTGCCGGAAGGCGCGTCGCTGTATGACGCCGCCAACATCACGCTGATTCATCATCTGTATGCCGCATTGCGCGCGCATACGCTGTTCCACAAGGACCAGCAGTATGTGGTGCAGAACGGCGAAGTGGTGATCGTCGATGAATTCACCGGCCGCCTGATGACGGGCCGCCGCTGGTCCGACGGCCTGCATCAGGCAGTTGAAGCCAAGGAGCGCGTGAAGATCCAGAACGAGAACCAGACGCTGGCTTCGATTACCTTCCAAAATTACTTCCGCATGTACGGCAAGCTGTCCGGCATGACCGGTACCGCCGATACGGAAGCCTACGAATTCCAGGAAATCTACGGCCTGGAAACCGTGGTGATCCCGCCGAACAAGCCGAGCCAGCGCAAGGACCGGCAGGATCAGGTGTACAAGAGCGCGCAGGAAAAGTACAACGCGATGCTCAAGGATATCCAGGATTGCTACGAGCGTGGACAGCCGGTGTTGGTCGGCACCACCTCGATCGAGAATTCCGAACTGCTGTCGAAGATACTGACCGGTGCAAAGCTGCCGCACAACGTGCTGAACGCGAAGCAGCATGCGCGCGAAGCCGAAATCGTCGCGCAGGCCGGCCGTCCGAAGATGATCACGATCGCGACCAACATGGCCGGCCGCGGCACTGACATCGTATTGGGCGGTAATGTTGATAAGCAGATCCAGCTGATCGAAGCCGATGCGAATCTTTCGGATACCGACAAGCAGGCTCAGGCGCAGAAGCTGCGCGATGAATGGCAGTCGCTGCACGACCATGTGGTGTCGGCTGGCGGCCTGCATATCATCGGTACCGAGCGTCACGAGTCCCGCCGCGTCGATAACCAGTTGCGTGGCCGTTCCGGCCGTCAGGGCGACCCGGGCTCCTCCCGCTTCTATCTGTCGCTGGATGATCCGCTGCTGCGCATCTTCGCCGGTGACCGCGTACGCGCGATCATGGACCGGCTGAAGATGCCGGAAGGCGAACCGATCGAGGCCGGCATCGTCAGCCGCTCAATCGAATCGGCGCAGCGTAAGGTCGAGGCGCGCAACTTCGATATTCGCAAGCAGTTGCTGGAATACGATGACGTCGCCAACGATCAGCGCAAGGTGATTTACCAGCAGCGCAATGAACTGCTGGAAGCGCAGGATGTGTCCGAGCTGATCGCATCGCTGCGGCACGGCCTGTTTACCGACCTGTTCCGCGAGCATGTGCCGGCAGAATCCGTGGAAGAGCAGTGGGATATCAAGGGGCTGGAAAACGCGCTGGCAAAGGAATGGCAGCTGGAAGTTCCCTTGTCGAAGATGCTGGAAGCCGAACCCAACCTGACCGACGACGAGCTGCTGGAGCGCGTGCTGAAGACGGTTGATGACAGCTACAACGCCAAGCTGGCGCTGGTCGGCAAGGATGCATTCGCGGGCTTCGAGCGCAGCGTCATGTTGCAGAGCATCGACACCCACTGGCGCGAGCATCTGGCTGCGCTGGATCATTTGCGTCAGGGCATCCATCTGCGCGGCTATGCGCAAAAAAATCCGAAGCAGGAATACAAGCGCGAGGCTTTCGAGCTGTTCGGCCAGATGCTGGAACTGATCAAGAACGAAGTGGTGCGCATCGTAATGACGGTTCGCATCCAGTCGCGCGAGGAAATCGACGCAGCGGAAGCGCAACTGGCACAGCCGCATGTGGAAAACGTGCATTACCAGCACGCCGACTTCAATCCGGATGCGGCGCCGGAAGAGTTGCTGGCGCCGACGGCGGAAGCCGAGGAGCAGCGGCAGCAGCCGATGGTCAATGCCATGCCGAAGGTCGGACGCAATGATCCATGTCCTTGCGGCAGCGGCAAGAAGTACAAGCAATGCCACGGCAAACTGGCCTGATGCACAACCGTTGATATAAGGCGGAAAGGGGCAGGGAATCCTGCCCTTTTTCATTTCTGGCGCTCGCAATTCGTAAGGCCCAGCTTTTATCGATGCGATTACAATATCGTTCCAACTTATCCGTTCCCTTCAATTCGACAGATTTCCTATGGCCGTCAATCTTCCTCTTCCTGTCGCCGCCGACCTGAAACCGGTCGCCGGTATCGAACTCGGTTACGCCGAAGCCGGCATTCGCAAAGCCAATCGCAAGGATTTGCTGGTGATGAAGCTGGCGCCCGGCGCAAGCGCGGCCGGCGTGTTCACGAAGAACCGTTTTTGCGCGGCGCCGGTGCAGGTGTGCAAGGCGCATCTGGAAGGCTCTCGTCTGGCGGGAACGCCTATCCGCGCACTGGTCATCAATACCGGCAATGCGAATGCCGGCACCGGTGATACGGGTCTGGCGAATGCGAATGCGACCTGCACTGCGCTGGCCGATCTGCTCGAATGCGAGCCGTCGCAGATCCTGCCGTTTTCGACCGGCGTGATCCTGGAGCAGCTGCCGGTCGATCGCATCAAGGCCGGCCTGCCGCAGGCGCTGGCGAACCTGAACGCTGACAACTGGTACAACGCGGCGGAAGCGATCATGACCACCGACACGCAGCCGAAGGCCGCGTCGCGTACCGTCATAGTCGCCGGCAAAACCGTCACGCTGACCGGCATCAGCAAGGGCGCCGGCATGATCAAGCCCAACATGGCCACCATGCTCGGCTTCCTCGCGATGGATGCGAAGGTCGCGCAGCCGGTGCTGGAGCATATGGTGAAGGAAGCAGCGGACAAATCCTTCAACTGCATTACGATCGACGGCGATACCTCGACCAATGATTCCTTCATGCTGATCGCCACCGGTGCCGGGCAGCTGGAGGTGAGCGAAATCGGCTCGCCCGAATATGTCGAACTGTCGGCGGCGGTGACTGCGCTGTCGCAGCAACTGGCCCAGATGATCGTGCGCGACGGCGAAGGTGCGACCAAGTTCATGACGATTACCGTGGAAGAAGGTGCCAGCGTTGAGGAATGCCGCAAGATCGCCTATTCGATCGGCCACTCGCCGCTGGTCAAGACCGCGTTCTATG
>JAEZVM010000142.1 GCA_023420795.1 Pseudomonadota bacterium | reverse complement strand
GGTCCCCACCGCGCAACGACACGCCCCACATCTGAGCGAGCTGCTGGATTGCTTCCTTTTCGCTGCGCAGGCCGGCGTGCGGGCTGCCATCCTGTGGCGGCAATATTGATGCTGCTATTCCTGTTTGCTCTTTCGCTGGCGTGGTCTCCTGCGTGGCGGAGACCGGCAGCAGGCCGGCATCTGAAATTGGCGTTGCCTGCGTTGTTTCCTGCATGTCCTTCGCACTGGTGTTCATTCCGGGAGGACCCAAGCCGGTACGCAAGGAACTCATCACTCTGTCGTCATTGATGATCCAGGCGGCTCCGGCTACAAGGAGGGCAACCATCAGGATCGGCGCTGCGTATCTGCGCCCATGGCTCGCAGGTTTCGAAGCTGCGGCATCGCGGTTGATGAACAGTTCGCTTGCAGCGGTTTCGACAATCGCCCGATCGACTTCATGCTCGCCCTTCGCATATGCGCCCAGCAGGGCGCGGTCGCATAGCAGGTTGATGTGGCGCGGCACGCCGCCGGTGAGCTGGTGGATGCGTTTCATCAGCGGCTGCTGCAGCGGCGAAGCAGTCGTCAGGCCGGCGATCGCGAGCCGGTGCTGGATGTAGCTTGCCGTTTCCTGTTCCGACAGCGCGGTCAGGTGATAGTGGGCGATCACGCGCTGCGCGAGCTGCTCCAGTTCCGGCCGCAACAGCATCGCGCGCAGTTCGGGCTGTCCGATCAGGATGATCTGCAGCAGCTTGCGTTCATTGGTTTCAAGGTTGGTCAGCAGGCGCAGCTGCTCCAGCACGTCGGCCGACAGGTTCTGTGCCTCGTCGATGATCAGCACATTGCTGCGGCCTTCGGCATGGGAGGCGAGCAGATGGTGGTTGAGCGCGTCGATGCAATCCTTGGCGCCGGCGGGCTGCTGGCCGTGCTGCGGCAGCTCGATATGGAACTCCTCGCAGATCGTCTGCAGCAGTTCGCCGACGGTCAGCTTCGGATTGAAGATGTAGGCGAGGTTGCAGTCGGACGGCACCTGTTCGAGGAAGCAGCGGCATATCGTCGTTTTGCCGGTGCCGATATCACCCGTCAGCAATACCACGCCGCCGCCGCTGTTGATGCCGTACAGCAGATGCGCCAACGCCTCGCGGTGACGCTCGCTCATGAACAGGTAGCGCGGGTCGGGCGCGATGGAAAAAGGGGCCTGCGTCAGACGAAAGAATTGTTGGTACATGGCCGCGCAAGAATAGCATGTGAAGCCATGCGGCAAGCTGCGCAAGCACAAGCTTGTCCTGCAGTGTGGAATAGGCCGTTTTGCCGTTTGATAGAATGCCGCGAGCCGTCTTTCCTTCCCAACCTTTCAGGAGATGTCATGCGCAAATCGACCATTCCAGTGTTGTTGTGTTCGCTGTTTTCCCTTTCCACCGCTTGGGCGGCGGGCCAGATGAAACCCGGCCTGTGGGAAATGACGATGCAGTCCGACGCGCTGAAGAACATGCCGCAGATTCCGCCGGAGCAGATGGAGCAGATGCGCAAGATGGGCGTGAACGTGCCGCAGATCACGAATGGCGGCATGGTTACCAAGGTCTGCATCACCAAGCAGATGGCCGACGATTACGCGCCCGGCATGGAGCAGAACGAGACCGGGTGCCAGTCGAAGAACTACCAGCGCAGCGGCAACTCCTATAGTGTCGATATCGTCTGCAACGGCCCCGACATGAAAGGCCAGGGTAAGGCGAAAGGCAGCTTCAACGGCGACACCAGCTTTACCTCGTCGTACGACTTCAAGGGCACGATGGATGGCGAGCCGTTCAACCAGCGCCAGGAGAACAAAGGCAAATGGCTCGGCGCCGACTGCGGCAATGTGAAGCCGGCCAGCGCGATGATGCCGAAGAAGTAGCGAGGATTCAGGCGGGCATTTCAGAAGCCGATCGCGAGCGAGGCGCCGCCCGACGGCGTTGTGCCGCCGAACGTGCCCGCCGTTGATCCGGGTGCTGGCGTAAGGCTGGCGCCCGGCGTTTGCGTTCCCGTTCCCCCACTTATTCCCGCGCCCGAACCGGATGCATCCGGCGGCGGGCCGATGGAATTCGACAGCGTCTGCCGTTGCACCACGATCTGCCCGCGAATCTCGCCGTTGGGGTAGGCAGCGCTATGCACATTGAAATACAGGTTGCCGGCCTGCAGCGCGTTGTATTGCGCATCGGTCAGCGTTGATCTACCGGTCCAGATGCCGCTTCCTGCGCTCGTTTCAACCAGCGGTACGATGATCGGGCCGTTGACGCCGAGTGCGCCCTCGTGGATGTGCGCGGCGGTGCCCGCGATGCCGCTGGTAACGACCGAGGCAATCACTTCGCGCGTGGAGATCGTCGTCAGCAGCGAACCTGCTCCCAGCGCGCCGCTTGTAACGGGCGGCACTTCCTGCGAGCCTCGCAGCGCAGTCACGAAAGCTGTCAGCGGCGTGATGACAGTATCGAGCCCGGTGCCGCCAGACGTGTCGGCATCGGCGGTTTCCTGCAAGGTAATCTGGCCGCGAATCTCGCCATCGGCAAAAGTCGCGCTGCGCACATTGAAATAGAAGCCGTTGGCACGCATCGTGTTGAACTGGGCCGGTGTAAGCGTGGTACGGAGCGTCCAGATGCCGCTGCCCGACACGGTCTCGGTCAATGAAAAGACGATTGGACCATTTGCACCGGTCGCTCCCTGCTCGATATGCACCGCCGTCGCAGTGATGCCGGAGGTGGTCAGGGTGGCGAGCATTTCCAGCGTGGCCGGATTCACCAGCACGGTGCCGGAGCCGCGCGCGCCGCTGGGTCTTTGCGGCACTTCCTGCGCGCCGGAAAGCGTCGCTCCGAAAGTGTTCGTCAACTGCAGGATCGACGCCTGCGTGTTGGACGGGACGTTATTTTCCGGGAAGGCATTGCTGAAGCCAACGCTGGCACTGCCGCTGCCGTCGCCACAGGCGGCCAGCGCCATGATGGAGATGGCGGCAAACCATGTACGCGCCTTGAAGCAGGCATGGATGGGTTTCATGACAGCGCCTCCTGACCGAGCCGGACATAATGAACTGCTTGCCTCGCATGCAATTCGATGCGATCTGCGTCGCGGAGTTCAGGAAGCTTGGATAGAGCCAGTGAGATGCCGCCCGGAAGTCAGCCGATCTTCGTGGATAATTCGCCGCGCAGTGCATCCAGCGCGACCGACTGATGGCCGCTGCGCCAGACCAGCTGGGTTTTGGCCTTGGCCACCCGCGCCGGCAGCGGATATGCGGCGACTTCCTTTTCCGCGCGCATCGCGTCCAGCACCGAGCGCGGCATGATGGCGATCCCGGAACCGGCCGCAACGCAGGCCACGATCGCGTGGTAGGACGCGAGTTCCAGCACGCGGTCCGGCACCACGGCCGACATGCCGAGCCAGTCTTCCAGGATGCGGCGGTAGGAACAGCCGGTGCTGAACGCGATCACGGTGCGCTTCTGCAAGTCCTGCGGCGTGCCGATTTCCGGCGAGTTCTTCGGCGTGATCAGCACCAGTTCCTCGATGAACGCCTGCTGCGTTTCCAGTTCTGCTGCCGTGAACGGTTCCGCCACGAATGCCGCTTCGATCTCGAAACGATGCACCTTGCCGATCAGTGCGCCGGAAGTGCCAGTCACCAGCTCGATCTGCACATCGGGTAGTTGCGGTGAAAACGTGCCAGCAGCGCCGGCAGCCTTGCCGCCGCCGTGCTTTCCATGGTGCCGATGCGCAAGGTGCCGCGCGGTATGCCGCTGCGCAGCGCCGCCTCCGCTTCCGACGACAGACGCAGCAGCCGCTCGGCGTAGGCCAGCAACAGCTTGCCCTCGGATGACAGGATCATCTTGCCGTTCTGGCGCTGAAACAGTTTCACGCCGAGCCGGTCTTCCAGGTTCTTCACCCGTGTCGTGATGTTCGACTGCACGCGGTTCAGCTGGCTGGCCGCCTTGGTGATGCCGCCATGGTCCACGACCGCCTTGAAGATATGCAGCGAATCCAGATCGATGTTTCTCATTTTGAGAACCTCCTATCTTGATTATTCATTTTTATAAATGACTCGGTCAAGTTAGACTTGCTGCATGTCTGATCACGATTTCTCCCTGAGCCGCCGCACCGCCGGCATTGCCGCCTCGCCGGTCGCCCGCGCGCTGGCCGGGCTGGCAGCGCTGGCGGTGGCGATGGGCATCGGCCGCTTCGCCTTCACGCCGGTCCTGCCGATGATGCTGCAGGACGCCGGCCTGTCGCTGGCTGGCGGCGGGCTGCTGGCCTCGGCCAACTACCTCGGCTATCTGCTCGGTGCACTGAGCGCGACGGCGATTCGCGTGCGGCCTGAGCGTGCAATCCGGTTCGGGCTGGCGGCGGTCGGCATCGTCACGCTGGCGATGGGGCTGTCGCTGCCCTTTGCCGCCTGGGCATTGCTACGGCTGCTGGCCGGTGTCGCCAGCGCATGGATCCTGATTTCCGTTTCCGCGTGGTGCCTTGAAGCGCTCGCCGTTTATCAGCGCCCCTTTCTGAACAGCGTGGTGTTCGCCGGAGTCGGCACGGGCATCGCTACAGCGGGGTTGTTATGCCTGATGCTAACCAGCACCGGCGCAGCCTCTACCGATGCATGGCTGGCGCTCGGCGCCGTCTCGCTGCTCGTGTGCGTGCTGATCTGGCGTTTCTTCCCGACGCATGCACCTGTGGAGAGCAAGGACGCGCCTTCGCCGCGAAGCCGTTACCAATGGGACGCGAGATCGATCCGGCTGGTGTGCTGCTATGGCGTGTTCGGATTCGGCTACATCATTCCCGCGACCTTCCTGCCGGTGATGGCAAAGCAGGCGCTGCAGGGCTCGCCACTGTTCGGCTGGTCGTGGCCGGTGTTCGGGCTGGCGGCGGCATTATCGACGCTGGCCGTTGCCGCGCTGGTCAGGCGCACCGGCAACCGGCGGCTGTGGATTGCCTGCCATTTCATCATGGCCGCAGGCATCATCCTGCCGGTGATGTCCTCGCATCTGCT
>JAEZVM010000069.1 GCA_023420795.1 Pseudomonadota bacterium | reverse complement strand
GACGCGAAGTGGGCGGCCTCGCCAATCTGCTGTCGGCGCATCGCGAAATGGCGAATGCGGAACATCGCGCCGAAGTCGCGCGGCTATGGGGTGTCGATGACGTTCCGTCAAAGCCGGGCAAGACTGCTGTGGAAATGTTTGATGCCATCCGCTCCGGCGAGATCAGGATCATCTGGATCGCTTGTACCAATCCCGCACAGTCATTGCCCGAGCAAAAGCTGGTGCGCGAGGCACTGAAGCATGCGGAACTGGTAATCGTGCAGGAGGCGTACAGGACAACTTCCACGGTGGAGTTCGCCGACGTGCTGCTGCCGGCGACCACCTGGGCTGAAAAGGAAGGAACGGTCACCAACTCCGAGCGACGCATCACGCGTGTCAGGCCGGTATTGCCGAAGCCCGGGGAGGCGCGGCACGACTGGGAGATCGTGCTCGATTTCGCGCGACGGCTGGAAAGCCTGATGGGAAAGAGCAAAACGATCTTCCCTTACACAAGCCCCGAAGAAATCTGGAACGAACACCGGGAATCCACGCGCGGGCGCGACCTTGACATCACCGGACTGTCATACCGCATCCTCGAAGAGCAAGGGCCGCAGCAATGGCCATTCCCGGAAGGTGCGACCGAAGGCAGAAAACGCCTGTACGAGGATGACGTTTTCCCGACCGCAAATGGCCGCGCGAAATTCGTCAATACCGTGTACAAGCCCGTCGCCGAACCAGTCGACGCGCGTTATCCATTCCGGCTGACCACCGGGCGCCTGCGTGACCAGTGGCATGGCATGAGTCGTAGCGGCACCGTTGCGCAACTGTTTTCGCATGCGCCGGAGCCGGCTGTGTTGCTGGCGCACACCGAAATGGAGCGCCGCATGATAGGCAACGGCGACCTGGTGCATGTGACCAGCCGGCGCGGTTCGCAGATCCTGCCCGCCGTGGCGAGCGACGAGATGCGGCCCGGGCAGGCATTCATCGGCATGCACTGGGGCGATGAATATGTGGCGGGACGCGGTGGCTGCGGCGTCAATACGCTGACGTCGCCGGCGTTGTGCCCGAGCTCGAAGCAGCCTGAGTTGAAGCATGCTGCGGTGAAGGTGCTGAAGGCAGAGCTGCCGTGGCGCTTCCTTGTATTCGGCTGGATCGACGCCTCACGTGCGCTCGAGCTCCAGTCTGTGTTGCGCCCGTACATGCGGCGCTTCGCATACGCATCCTGCACACTGTTCGGCCGCCAACGGACCGGCGTGCTGTTCCGCGCGGCCGACGATTACCCGGCCGAGTCGGCGCTCGTGGCGGAAATCGAAGGCCGCTTCGGCATTACAGGTACGGACGTGCTGCGTTATGACGATACCCGCCGTGGTAATGCGCGACACATCCTGCTGCGCGACGGCGTGCTCGTCGCAGTATCGCTGTCCGGCGATACATCGGCCGGGCATTGGCTGAAGGAATATCTGGAAGGCGGGCAGTCGGTTGCAGCACTCGGCCGCCTGTTGCTGGTCCCCTCTGCGAAGGCGCCGCAGAGCTTCCGGGCGCGCGGACGCATTGTCTGCAATTGCTTCAATGTTGCGGAGACGGAAATCCATGACGCCCTGGAACGGACGCCCGGGGCAGGTCCGGAAGCTGTGTTGGCATCATTGCAGCAACAGCTGAAATGTGGCACGAATTGCGGATCATGCGTACCGGAACTGAAGAAGATGATCATGGCGAGCGATCTCTCGCAGGCGGCATGACCGTTTGTGCTACCGCACGGTGCCGCTTCGTAGTACTCTCCGGGCATGGAAAACACTCAACACCCCTCTCTTTTTTCTGCCGCTCGTTTCATCAAGGAAATCGGGCGCGGACGTAAAGGCTCGCGCGGCATTTCACGCGACGAAGCTTTTCAACTGTATGCGGCAATGCTCGATGGCCGCGTCTCGGATCTTGAACTCGGCGCGCTCGTGCTTGCGCTGCGCATCAAGGGCGAATCGGTCGATGAAATCGCCGGCTTCCTCGATGCGGCGGAAGCCTCCTTCGATAAGCTGCAGGCGCCCAATGGTGAATTCGCGCCGGTTGTCCTCCCGAGCTACAACGGCTCGCGCCAGATGCCGAACCTGACGCCGCTGCTCGCATTGCTGCTTGCACGTCAGGGCGTGCCGGTGCTGATTCATGGCGTGGTAAACGATCCAGGTCGTGTGACCACGGCGGAAATCCTGCAGGCGCTCGGCCTGCCGCTGTCGCGCACGGCGCAACAGGCGCGCGAGGGCTTTGCGAGTCGCGAGCCGGTCTTCATTCCGATCGACGCGCTCGCACCGCGCGTGACGCGCCTGCTGGAGCTGCGCCGCATTCTCGGCGTGCGCAATTCGACGCACACGCTGGTGAAAATCCTACAGCCCTTCGACGGCGCTGCGCTGAGGCTGACGTCCTACACTCATCCGGAATACCTGCACACTCTGAGCGAGTACTTCGCCACGTCGGCGGACCCCGCGCGCGGCGATGCCTTCCTGATGCGCGGCACCGAAGGTGAAGCCGTTGCGAATGCGAAGCGTGCACAGCAGATCGAATGGTTCCACGATCATCAATGCACGACCCTGGTCGAGAAGCAGGAGCCAGTCGATGAGCTGCCGCCTCTGCCGGCGCAAAGCGATGCGGCCACCACGGCGGAATGGATCAAGGCCGCGCTGCGCGGCGAGCAGCCGGTGCCGGTGCCGATCACCGAACAGGTCGAGCACTGCATGCAGGTGGCGCGACAGATCAAGGCAAGGTAGGCATTACGGCGCAAGCGCTTACAATCACGGCTTGTTCCAGTTTCTACAAGCCATGGCAAACCAGTTTGATGTTGCAGTAATCGGCGCGGGCGCGGCCGGCATGATGTGCGCAGCCATTGCCGGCCAGCGCGGCCGCAAGGTCGTGCTGATCGATCATGCGACGACGCTCGCGGAAAAGATTCGCATCTCCGGCGGCGGGCGCTGCAATTTCACCAACCTGCACGCCGGTCCACAGAACTACCTGTCCGAGAATCCGCATTTCTGCCGCAGCGCGCTGGCGCGCTATACGCCGCAGGATTTTCTTTCATTGGTGAAGCGCTACCGCATCGCGTACCACGAAAAGCACAAAGGCCAGCTGTTCTGCGACGATTCCGCTGAACAGATCATCGACATGCTGAAAGCGGAATGCAACCTCGGCAATGTCGCGTGGCGCATGCCGTGCACGATCGAAGCAGTCGGCAAGGATGGTGATCTGTTCAGGATTGATTCCAGCACTGGTTCAATGCTCGCCAGCAGCGTGGTGATCGCCACCGGCGGCCTGTCGATTCCGAAAATCGGCGCAAGCGATTTCGCCTATCGCATTGCCAGGCAGTTCGGGCTGAAACTGATCGAGCCGCGTCCGGCGCTGGTGCCGCTGACCTTCGATCATGCCGCATGGGAGCCGTTCATCCCGCTGGCGGGCGTTTCGCTGGAAGTCGATATCGAAACCGGCGAGAAGAGGTCGCGCACCCGGTTCCGTGAAGACCTGCTGTTTACGCATCGCGGTTTGTCGGGTCCGGCGGTACTGCAGATATCAAGCTTCTGGCAACCCGGTGCCGCACTGTCGCTGAATCTGCTGCCGGAAATGGATGTTGCGCACACTCTCATCGAAGGGAAAACCTCGATCAAGAAGAATCTCGACAACCTGTTGTCACAATGGCTGCCGGGGCGTCTTGCGGAAGGCTTGCTGCTTGCAAACGGCTTCCAACCGGATGCGAAGCTGGCCGACATGCCGGACAAGCAATTGCGACGGCTCGGCGAATCGATCAATCGCTGGGTCATTACGCCGAACGGCTCCGAAGGCTATCGCAAGGCGGAAGTCACGCGCGGCGGCATCGATACCCGGGAACTGTCACAGCAAAGCATGATGGCCAATAAAGTGCCCGGCCTGCATTTCATCGGCGAGGCGACCGACGTGACCGGCTGGCTCGGGGGATACAATTTCCAATGGGCATGGGCATCAGGTGTAGCGGCCGGCCTGGCGGTGTGAATTGCGGTATTGAAACACAAAGTGATTGACACACTTTGCAATGCAATTTGAAGCTGTTATACTCCCGGTCTTTCCCTAAAATCTTTGGCTTAAGTTACATGACCACAATTCGCTTGAAAGAAAACGAGCCGTTTGAAGTTGCCATGCGTCGCTTCAAGCGCACCATCGAAAAAACCGGCCTGCTGACCGAGTTGCGTGCGCGTGAGTTCTATGAGAAGCCGACTGCAGAACGCAAGCGCAAGCTCGCCGCTGCCGTGAAGCGCCACTACAAGCGCATCCGCAGCCAGCAATTGCCGAAGAAGCTGTACTGATTCCTGCTGCCGCACCTTGTGCGGTATGGCGCAAACCCGCTCCGGTGTATGTCCGCGGCGGGTTTTGGTGTTTATAGCCTGGTCAATATTGGAGAAAAAATGAGCCTCAAAGAGCAGATCACCGAAGATATGAAGGCCGCGATGCGCGCCAAGGATGCGGGCAAGCTGGGTACCATCCGCCTGTTGACCGCCGCCATGAAGCAAAAGGAAGTCGATGAGCGCGTCGAGCTGAACGATACGCTGATCCTTGCCATCATCGAAAAGATGATCAAGCAGCGCAAGGACTCGATCACCCAGTTCGAAGCGGGCGGCCGCCAGGATCTGGCTGATATCGAAAAGGCCGAAGTTGCTGTGCTGTCCGCCTACATGCCGGCCGCCTTGTCGGACGCCGAAGTCCAGGCTGAAGTTGCCGCTGCCGTGGCTGCCACCGGTGCCTCGGGACCGCAGGATATGGGCAAGGTGATGGCCGTGCTGAAATCCAAGCTGGCTGGTCGTGCCGACATGACGGCAGTGTCCGGGCTGGTAAAGGTGGCCTTGGCGAAGTGAATTGCCTTGGGTGAAACGGTTTGAAAAGCCCGTTTCGCCCCCATCTGCACTCCATGATGACCTGGCGTATCCTCATACGCCGCCTTCGATAGACAACTTCCTGGAACGACCCGACCGCCTGCGACGCCGTGATTCCACAATCTTTCATTCAGGACTTGCTCAACCGGGTCGATATCGTCGATGTCGTCGGTCGCTATGTGCAACTGAAGAAGGGCGGCGCGAACTTCATGGGCTTGTGCCCGTTCCATAACGAAAAATCTCCCAGCTTTTCCGTCAGCCCGACCAAGCAGTTCTACCACTGCTTCGGCTGCGGCGCGCATGGTACGGCCATCGGATTCCTGATCGAGTATTCCGGCCTCGGCTTCGTCGAGGCGGTCAAGGATTTGGCGCAGGGCGTTGGCATGAGCGTGCCGGACGAGGATCGCCTGCCGCCGGCGCAGCGTGCGGAAGTGCAGGCCAAGAGCCTCGCCCTGTCCGATGTGATGACGAAGGCGAACGATTTCTACCGTCATCAGTTGCGGGGCGCGCAGAATGCGATTGCGTATCTGAAAAAGCGTGGGCTGACGGGCGAAATCGCCGCGAAGTTCGGCCTCGGCTACGCGCCGGACGGCTGGGATGCGCTGCGTGCTGTATTCCCCGACTATGCCGCTCCTGCGCTGGTAGAGGCGGGTCTGGTCATCGACAAGAGCGAAGATGAGGGTGGTGGTCGCAAACGCTACGACCGCTTCCGCGACCGCATCATGTTCCCGATCCGGAATACCAAGGGACAGGTGATCGGCTTCGGCGGCCGGGTTCTGGATGGCGGTGAACCGAAATACTTGAACTCGCCGGAAACACCCTTATTTCAGAAGGGGAATGAGTTGTACGGCCTATTCGAGGCGCGGCAGGCAATCCGCGAAGCCGGCTATGCGCTCGTGACCGAAGGCTACATGGATGTGGTCGCGCTCGCACAACTCGGTTTTCCGCACGCGGTCGCAACGCTCGGCACTGCCTGCACGCCGACGCATGTGCAAAAGCTGCTGCGGCAGACTGATCAGGTGGTTTTCAGCTTCGACGGCGACAACGCCGGC
>JAEZVM010000004.1 GCA_023420795.1 Pseudomonadota bacterium | reverse complement strand
CTTTCTTCGACTGGATCGAGGCAAATATCGGCAAGCTGATGGCGCGTGACTCCGCCGCGCTTGCCTATGCAATCCAGCGTTCCTGCGAAATCAAGGCTGACGTGGTGCGCCAGGATGAGCGGGAAGGCGGCCTGCGCGCGATACTCAATTTCGGCCACACCTTCGGCCATGCGATCGAGGCGGGCAAGGGCTATGGCGAATGGCTGCACGGCGAGGCGGTTGGCTGCGGCATGGTGATGGCTGCCGATCTGTCGCATCGGCTCGGCTTCATCGAGGCCGCAACCCGGTCGCGCATGGCGGTGCTGGTACAGGCGGCCGGATTGCCGGTTGTTGCGCCGGATCTTGGCACTGAACGCTGGCTGGAATTGATGCAGGTCGATAAGAAGAATGAGGGCGGCCAGATCAAGTTCATCCTGCTCAAGCCGCTCGGCACTTCGGTCATCATGCCGGTGCCGCAGGATGCACTCTTGGCGACATTGAAAGCCTGCGTCGAAAAATGAATTTCGAAGCCCACCTCGCTCCTTATGCCGCTCGTTCCGAGGCATCGCGGGGTCGGCGTTTCCCAGAACCGCCTCCGGCGTCGCGCACCGAATTCCAGCGCGACCGCGACCGCATCATTCACTCAACCGCCTTTCGCCGGCTGGAGTACAAGACGCAGGTATTCGTCAATCACGAAGGCGACCTGTTTCGCACCCGTCTTACGCACAGCATCGAAGTTGCTCAGATCGCTCGCTCGATCGCGCGCAATCTACGCCTGAACGAAGATCTGGTAGAAGCCATTTCACTGGCGCACGACTTGGGCCATACGCCGTTCGGCCATGCCGGACAGGATGCGCTGAATGCATGCATGAAGGATTTCGGCGGCTTCGAACATAATCTGCAAAGCCTGCGCGTGGTCGATGAGCTGGAAGAGCATTACGGCGCTTTCGACGGCCTGAACCTGATGTTCGAGACGCGCGAAGGCATACTCAAGCACTGCTCCGTCTCAAACGCAGGCAGGCTGGGCGATATTGGCCAGCGCTTCATCGACAACAAGCAGCCAACGCTGGAAGCGCAACTGGCGAACCTGGCCGATGAAATCGCGTACAACAACCACGACATCGACGATGGGCTGCGTTCTGGGCTGATGAGTACGATGCAGCTGGACGAAGTGGATTTCTGGGGGCGGCATCGCAGCGAAGTGGAAACTGTGTTCCCGGGCATAAGCGGGCGGCGTGCCATCCATGAAACCATCCGTCGCATGATCAATGCCTTGATCGTGGACCTGATCCATGCGTCACAGGCCCGCATACAGGAAGCGGGCTTGAAAACGATCGATGACGTGCGCAATGCACCGGCGCTCATTACTTTTTCGGAAGAGATGCGCAAGGAAGCCTCGCTGCTCAAGAGCTTCCTGCGGCAAAACCTGTACCGCCACTATCAAGTCAACCGCATGACCAGCAAGGCAAGGCGCATCATCAAGGAGATGTTCGAGGCCTTCATGCAGGAGCCGCGCCTGCTGCCGCCGGATTACCAGATGCCTGCGGAAATCCGCAGCGAAGAGCGGGAGCGTCTTCAGGCGCGCAAGGTTGCCGACTACATCGCAGGCATGACCGATCGCTATGCGATGCGCGAGCATCGCCGGCTATTCGTGATCGGCGAGATCTGATCAGGGCAGTTCGCGCAGCGGATGCGCATATACCGGCCATGCCGGCTCGAAGAAGCGCTCAACCGCATCTACCGTCACTTCATCCAGTGTTGCCGGGTTCCATTTCGGCACATTGTCCTTGTCGATCACGACCGAGCGAATGCCTTCCAGCACCTCGCCATTTTCGAAGCTGCGGCGCACCATGTTCCGCTCCATCCGCAGGCATTCGGCCACGCTCATGCTGGCGCCGCGCCGCAACTGGAAAAGTGTGACGCACATCATCAGCGGCGAGCGCTTCTCCATGACCGACAGCGTTTTTTGCGCAAACGGGCTAGTGTCCGCCGCGAGCGAAGCGACGATAGCCTTGACATCGTCATGCGCGAAATGCCGGTCGATTGCGGCGCGCTCCGCCGCCAGCCTGCTTCCTGAAGGATCAGCCTGATCCTGGAACGGTGCTGCGAAGGCTCGAACGGCGTCACGGAGATCGCCGCTCGTAGCCGAGGTCAATAGCTCCATCAAAGCCGGCAATTGAGCTGCTGGCACGAATACATCCGCCAGCTCTGCATGGAGCGCATCGGCCGCGCCAATGATCTCACCGGTCACCCCCAGATAATCGCCGATCTGGCCGGGTGCGCGCGACAGGAAATAAGTGCCGCCAACATCCGGGAATAGCCCGATGTTCACTTCCGGCATGGCCATCTTCGTGCGATCCGTGACGATACGCATGTGGTTCGATGTGCCACCTTGCGCCACGCCCATGCCGCCGCCCATCACGATGCCGTCCATCAGCGCGATATACGGCTTCGGATAATGATGAATCAGATGATTGAGCGTATATTCTTCGGTGAAAAAATCCTCCAGCAGCGCGCTGCCTCCCTGCGGTGTCCGGGTGCCTGCTTCATGAAAGAAGCGGATGTCGCCACCGGCGCAAAACGCCTTCTCGCTGCTGCTGTGGATGACAACTGCCTGAACTGCATCATCATTCCGCCACGCGAGCAGCGCTGCGGTGATCGTGCGTATCATTTCAAGCGACAGTGAATTGAGTGCCTTCGGGCGATCGAGCGTGATGAAGCCGGTCTTGTTCTTGATGGCGGTATGGACGAAGTCGGTCATGTCTGCATGTTGGGTGAAGAGGGTGGATGCATTTTATCGGATTGCGTGCGGCTCGCAGTCACCGTGCCGACATTCACGCAAAGGCAGCCTCATGAAAGCAAAAAAGGGCACCCGAACGGTACCCTTTTTCTGTTCGCCGGCATCTCCGGCGTGCCGGCGCCAATCAGGTCGATGCCGGCTCTTCGGGCATGCGCTTGATGCCCTCGTGCTGATGGTCCTGTACTCTGGTTTTGTGCTTGAGAACCTGGCGATCCAGCTTGTCGATCAGCAGATCGATCGCCGCATACAGGTCTTCAGCAAAGCTTTCCACATGAATCGTATTCCCCCTTAGGCGCAGATTGGCTTCCGCGCGCTGCCGCTTTTCCTTTTCCGAGGGCTTTTCCACGCCCAGGATGACTGCGACATCAATGACATGGTCGAAATGGCGCTTGATCCGCTCCAGCTTTTCTTCCACATAGCTGCGGATGGCGGGTGTCAGTTCGAGGTGATGTCCACTGATAATGAGATTCATACAGCGCTCCTATAGATGGTGTCGCTGGCGGTTCGCGACGTGCCCCAGGCAACGCCGGAACACAGCAACAAAAACAACTCTGCTACAACGTGATAACTACAGGGATTTCCGCAGATTGACGGGCGGGATCTTCAGGGCTTCACGGTATTTTGCGACTGTGCGCCGTGCGACGACCATGCCCTGCTCTCCCAGCATATCTGCAATTTTGCTGTCAGAGAATGGATTCTTGGGGTCTTCTGCTCCTATCAATTGTTTGATCAGCGCCCGTATCGCAGTCGATGAAGCCTCACCCCCCGCTTCCGTGGCGACGTGGCTGCCGAAGAAGTACTTCAACTCGAACATGCCGTGCGGGGTCAGCATGTATTTTTGAGTTGTCACACGAGAAATAGTACTCTCATGTAAACCCAGTGTATCAGCTATTTCACGCAAGACAAGAGGTCGCATGGCGACCGCGCCATGCGAGAAAAAGTTGCGCTGCCGGTCAACGATCGCCTGCGCAACGCGCAAGATCGTATCGAAGCGCTGCCGCATGTTCTTGATCAGCCATTTGGCTTCCTGCAGCTGCGAAGTAAGCGATCCCTCGCCCTTGTTCTGCTTTAGGATGTTGGCGTAGAGCGCATTGACCCGCAAGCGCGGCATCACCTCATGGTTGAGCATGACCTGCCAGCCGTTCTTGGACTTTTTCACGATCACATCCGGCACGACGTAATCCGATGTGTCGGATGCGAACAGGGCGCCCGGGTGCGGATTGCAGCTCCGGATCACCTGCTGTGCTTCACGCAGATCGTCATCATCGCAGTCGAGGATTTTCTTGAGCTTGTTGAAGTCGCGCTGCGCGAACAAGGGAAGATGATGTTCGACGATATCGAGCGCGCGGCGGCGGGTGACTAGCGGTACCTTGGGAAAGCGCCTGATCTGGATCGCAAGGCATTCCGACGCATTGCGCGCGCCGACGCCGGCGGGTTCAAAGCTCTGCAGCAGCTTCAGCGCGACGGCCAGTTCTTCCAGCTCGACTTCGAGCTCCTCAGGAAGCCGCGCATGGATTTCTTCCAGCGGCTCTTCCATATAGCCATTGTCGTTCAGCGCATCGATGATGAGCTCGACCAGTGCGCGATCGCGCGGTTCGCGCACCGTCACGCGCATCTGTTCCAGCAGATGCTCGCGCAGGGTGGTTTCATGCGCTTCGAGCTGCGGACGGGCATCGTCATCCTCCGGCGCCTTCGATGTACGGGCGACATCATCGAAGCTCCACTCGGTGTCGCCGGCGGAGGCGCTGTCATTCGCTTCCCCGCCCTCGAAGCCGCCTTCGGGGGCGTCCGAGCCGGATGATGCTGTATCGTTGCCCGATGCTTCCGATGCGCTGCCATTGGTGCTTGCCGCAGAGCTGATGGCACCATCGGCCAGCAGGCGTACGGAATGATCGAGCGGATCATCGATACGTTCGAGCAGCGGGTTCTCCGACAGGATTTGTTCCAGCTCCTGATGCAGTTCGAGCGTCGATAATTGCAGCAGGCGGATTGACTGCTGCAGCTGCGGCGTCAGCGCCAGATGCTGCGAGATGCGAAGTTGGAGGGTCTGTTTCATGCCTGTCTGATTCTTCCCTACATCCGGAAGTGCTCACCCAAATATACGCGCCGCACCGATTCGTTCGCAATGATGTCGTCCGGGCGGCCGCTGGCGAGAACCGATCCCTGATTGATGATATAGGCGCGGTCGCAAATCCCAAGGGTTTCGCGCACGTTGTGATCGGTAATCAATACGCCGATACCGCGCTCCTTGAGGAAGCGCACGATGCGCTGGATCTCGATCACCGCGATCGGGTCGACGCCGGCGAACGGTTCGTCCAGCAGCACGAAGCGAGGATTGGTTGCGAGTGCGCGTGCGATTTCCACACGCCGCCGCTCGCCGCCCGACAGTGACAGCGCCTGATTCTCGCGCAGCCTTTCAATCTGCAGGTCGGCCAGCAGCGCATTCAGGCGCTTGTCGATCTCCGGTTTCGTCAGTGGCTTGCCATCCACCCGCTGCAGTTCCAGCACCGCGCGGATATTGTCTTCCACGGTCAGCTTGCGGAATACCGACGCTTCCTGCGGCAGATACGACAGGCCGAGCATCGCGCGGCGATGGATCGGCATGCGCGAAATCGCAGCGCCATTCAGGTCGATTTCGCCTGCGTCCGACGGCACCAGGCCGACGATCATGTAGAACGACGTGGTCTTGCCCGCGCCATTGGGGCCGAGCAGGCCGACCACTTCGCCGCTTTCCACATGCAGCGAGACATCGTGCACTACCTGACGTTTGCCGTAACTCTTCTGCAAGCCGCGGACGACCAGGGTACTTGCCATGTCATTTTTCCTTTGATTCCGTGCGCGGCTGGATCACCGCCTTGATGCGTCCGCCGCCCGGCTTGCTTTGGCCAGATGGCGTGTTGTTGACGGTGAAGAACTCCGCGCGGCTGTCATAGGAAATGAACTCGCCTTCGACCTCGTCGGTCGGCTTGTCGCCTTCCAGGCGCCGGATCATGGCCCTGGAAAACAACTTGACGATCTCCGTCTTGCCATCGTATTCGATACGTTCCGCATGGCCCTCCACCCATTGATTGGGGCCGGCGTCGCGCTTCTGCCGGAATGTCGCCAGTCCGCCAGCCGGGGCCAGCAGCGTGGCGAACTGATAGCCTTGAGGGTCCTGCGTCACGATCATCTTGTGTGCGCGCATGATCAGCGTACCGCGTGTCAGCACCACGTTGCCGGTAAAGGTGTTGATCTGCTTGACATCGTCATATGCCATCTGGTCGGCTTCAACATTGGTCGGCTTGTCGGCATCTGCCTTTTCTGCATGCACGCTGCCGGTTACGGCGACGCTCAGTATCAATAGCAACAACAGAAAACGTTTCATGAAAGATCTCGAAGAATGCACCAAGTTATATTGAATTAGCGCGCCGGAGCTTGATACGTGCCATGAACATTGCTCGCCAAATGAAGTTCGCGCGTTGCATTGTTTGCCAGCATGCCGGTACCGGTAAGCGTTGAATTGCCCAGAGTGATTTGAACCGGTTTGTCCGTCTTGACGATATCGTCGTCCGGCAACACCAGCATGTATTCCGACGTCACATGCAAGGGCTCATTCTGCGACGAAGGAGGACGGTCCATATGCACGTTGTCATACAGATGCAGCTGGCTGTTGTCGTTGTTTACCGTTGCGCGCTCGGACCGTATCGTGATTGGCGGCTCCTCGCCGCGAACGTTTCTGACGACTGGCAAGGTGATGTCATACGAATCGTCTTGCGGATTGTGCGTCAGCCGGGTGCCGGAGATATGGTATTGCGCCTTGCCCGTGGATGAAATCTTGATGTAGCTGAAATTCTCGACATAGAAATCCGGCTCCGTTCGCTTTGCATCCTGCGTCGTCCCGTCGGTGGCGCGACGCATGACTTCGAACAGCCAGAAGCTCCCGAGGGCCAGCGCGCTCAGTAGCGACAGAATCACCGCCAGGCGAAATCGCCTGGCCGTGCGCGCGTCGTTCATGACAGATACGGCGCCAGTGCCGCCTCGTAATTGCCTTGCGCCTGCAGGATGAAATCGCACAGCTCCCGCGCAGCGCCGCGGCCACCCGATGCGCTCGTGACGTAATGCACGCGCGAGCGCACTTCCGGATGCCCGTTCGGCACACTGGCAGCAAAGCCGACCCGAAGCAGGATCGGCAAATCGATCACATCGTCGCCGACGAAGCCGCAGGCATCCGCACCGACGCCTGTATGCGCCAGCAATTCCTCGAACGCAACGCGCTTGTCATGCACGCCCTGATGGAGATGGCGAATCCCAAGATCGGCGGCGCGCCGCGCCACGATGTCGGATTTGCGGGCGCTGATGATGGCGGTCGCGACGCCGGATTGCTGTAGCAGCTTGATGCCGTGCCCGTCCAGCACATTGAAGGTCTTGATGCTTTCGCCGTCCGGACCGTAATGCAGGCTGCCGTCGGTCAGGATGCCATCGACATCGAAAATCATGAGCCTGACGCGTGCGGCCCGTGAGATTGCATCCGGATGCATCAGATTACCTTCGCCCGCGTGAGATCATGAATATGCAAGGCGCCGACCAGCTTGCCATCGGCATCGGCCACCAGCAGCTGGTTGATGCGGAACTGTTCCATCAGCTCGACCGCATCGACCGCCAGCTGGTCCGGACCGATAGTGCGCGGGTTGGCGTGCATCACGTCGGCCATTTTCAGCTTGCCGAAATCTTGCGCCGTCTCAATCAGACGGCGCAGGTCGCCATCCGTAAAGACGCCAATTGCTCTGTTTTCGCCGTCCACAACTGCCGTCATTGCCATGCCCTTCTTCGTGATTTCGAGCAGGGCGGTCGGCAGCGAAACATCTGCAGTGACTGCGGGAACCGCGTCGCCGCTGCGCATGACGTCGCGCACGTGTGTCAGCAAGCGGCGACCAAGTGCGCCGCCAGGATGTGACCGGGCAAAGTCATCCTCGCGAAAGCCGCGTGCATCAAGCAAGGCGACGGCGAGCGCGTCGCCGAGAGCGAGAGTGACAGTGGTGCTGGCTGTGGGCGCCAGATTCAGCGGGCAGGCTTCCTTATCGACGCGTGCATTCAGATGAATATCGGCCAGTTTGGCCAGGCGTGAGGATTCATTGCCGGTAATCGCGATCAGCTTGGCGCCCATGCGCCGGATGATCGGGACGATGGACAGGAATTCGGCTGCTTCACCGGAATTGGAAATCGCAATCAGCACGTCCTGTTCAGTAATCATGCCAAGATCGCCGTGAAGCGCTTCCGCCGCGTGGACGAACAGCGCCGGTGTGCCGGTCGAGGCAAGCGTGGCGGCAATCTTGCGAGCGATGTGTCCGGACTTGCCGATGCCGGATACGACGACACGACCGCCGCCCTGCAGGAGCAGAGCGACTGCCTGGGCAAAGCTGTCGTCCGGGCTGTCGGACAGCCGGTTTTTTAGGGCGAGGATGGCATCGGCTTCGATCTGCAGCGTATCGCGCGCAAGCTGGAGCGCGCGTTGTGCAGTTTTTGCATCAAATGCTTTCGGCGGGGTTTTTTGATCGGGTACACTCATGCGGGAAGTATAAACGAATTGAGAAAGCAAAAAATCTGCCAGTCATAGCAAAATCTGCATCAGCCGTTCATTCCTGGCGGCGCAAATGATGCATAGAGAGCTGTTGAAATGACTTGGCAGAACAATAATTTCCGGGGACGTTTCGGCAGCAGCTCCGCCGTCGCAGCGCAGTTTTTGACTCTCTGCCGGCAAACAGCAGCTTTCGACCATCCCGTTCCCGTTTTGATCCTTGTTCCCTGACGAATGTTTTCGGCTCTTGAACTGACGCTTATCCTGCTTGGCTCCGCAGTGCTCGGCGTGGTGGCATTCCGCATGCTGCATTTGCCGCCGATGCTCGGTTACCTGCTCGTCGGTATCGTGATCGGGCCGCACGGGCTCGGTTTGGCCGAAGAGAACCAGACCACGCATACGCTGGCCGAATTCGGCGTGGTGTTCCTGATGTTCTCGATCGGACTGGAATTCTCGCTGCCAAAGCTGGTATCGATGCGGCGTACCGTATTCGGACTTGGCATGGCGCAGGTTCTGCTCACAATAGCCGTTACGATGCTTTTCGGCTGGCTGATGGCGTATCTGCTGCCACAGCTTACCGATATCAGCTGGCGCGCCGCCTTCGCACTCGGCGGTGCGCTGGCAATGTCTTCCACTGCAATCGTATCCAAGCTGCTGACGGAGCGGCTGGAGCTGGAAAGTCCGCATGGCCAGCAGATTTTCGGCATCCTGCTGTTCCAGGATCTGGCCGTCGTACCTCTGCTGATTCTGATTCCTGCGCTGGCAAAGAACCCGGACGACTTGCTTGCGACACTCGCGCTCGCCACGATGAAGGCGGGAATCGTGCTTGTGTTGCTACTTGTGATCGGGCAGCGCCTGATGCGCAGCTGGTTTCATATCGTGGCCAGGCGTCGTTCGCAAGAGTTGTTCATGCTGAACCTGCTGCTGATCACGCTTGGCGCAGCCTGGATCACCGAGATTGCCGGCCTGTCGCTGGCTCTTGGCGCTTTCGTTGCCGGCATGCTGATTTCGGAGACCGAATACAAGCATCAGGTGGAAGAAGACATCAAGTCATTTCGCGACGTGCTGCTCGGCCTGTTCTTCATTACCGTCGGGATGCTGCTCAATGTCCGTCTGGTGCTCGACAACTGGTGGCTGGTGCTGTTGTTGCTGACTGCACCGGTGTTGCTGAAATTTGCGCTGATCGGGATGCTGGCCCGGCTGTTTGGAGCATCCCCGGGTGTCGCCCTGCGTACCGGCCTCTCGCTGGCGCAGGCGGGCGAGTTCGGCTTCGTACTGCTGAATCAGGCTGGCGGACTGAAGTTGATGGACCCGTTGCTGATCCAGCTGATTCTGGCGTCGATGGTGCTGTCGATGCTGGCTGCGCCGTTCATCATCGCGAAGTCCGATGCCATCGTGATGAAACTGTCGGCCAATGAATGGATGATGCAGTCGCTGGCATTGACTCAGATTGCCAGCCGCACGATGAGTACGCAAAAGCATGTGCTGATCGCCGGTTTCGGCCGCAGCGGACAAAGCCTTGCCAAGCTGCTTGAGGAAGAGGGAATTGCCTATCATGCGCTCGACCTCGATCCCGACCGGGTGCGGGAAGCGCAGGCGGCCGGCGCCCATGTGTCGTATGGTGATGCTGCGCGACGCGAAAGCCTGGTTGCGGCAGGCATCCATCGTGCCGCTGCACTGGTCGTGACTTATGCCAGTACCCCGTCTGCGTTGAAGGTGTTGCATTTTACGCATGAGTTGGCGCCGGCTCTGCCGGTGATCGTGCGCAGCCATGACGATACCGACCTTGACAAATTGCGCGAAGCAGGAGCGGCGGAGGTGGTGCCGGAAGCGATCGAAGGCAGCCTGATGCTGGCTTCGCATGCGCTGGTGCTGCTGGGTGTGCCGTTGCGGCGAGTGGTGCACCGCGTGCAGGCGGCACGCGACGAGCGCTATGCATCACTGCGAGGCTACTTCCATGGAGCCAGCGATACGCATGATGACCCGGAGCATATGCACGTGCGATTGCATTCGGTGGTGCTGACAGAAGGTGCCAGAGCTGTTGGCAAGCCGCTCTCCGCTTTGGGGCTCGCGGAGGCCGGCTCGGAAGTGACGGCTGTGCGGCGAGGCAAGAGCCGAATAAAGCTTGAGCCGGATACGATTCTGCAGGTGGGCGATATCGTCGTGCTGCGCGGCGCAACCGAAGCTGTGGCGCGCGCTGAAGAACGATTGCTGAAATAATTTCATCTACTTTCCCTGCGGAAGCATGATCGAGCATAGGTCGCTACAATTCTGAAGCCTCACTTCGAAAGTACGCGACATGCAAGTGTTTGAACGCATCCTCGGCATCATCCTGCCGGTCTTTATCATCATCGGCCTCGGCTACGGATATGCACGGGTGCGCGGGGAGCGTGTGAAGTC
>JAEZVM010000404.1 GCA_023420795.1 Pseudomonadota bacterium | reverse complement strand
TCGCCGGCAAACTCGCCGGCATCCAGATGGCAGTGGGTGTCAATCCACATAAGGATGCAGGCCATCCTCGGACAGCCGCAACACCCGGTCGCAGTGCCGCGCCAGTTCGATATCGTGCGTGACGATGATGAATGCGGTGCCCAGCGTGCGCGACAGCTCCAGCATCAGGTCGAAGGTCTTGTGCGCGGTGACGCGGTCGAGGTTGCCGGTCGGCTCATCCGCCAGCACGCAGGCCGGCTTGGTCACCAGCGCGCGCGCCAGCGCCACCCGCTGCCGTTCACCGCCGGACAGCTCGCCCGGCACATGCGTGACGCGATTGGCAAGGCCGACCCGTTCTAGCACCTGCCTCGCCGCCTCATGCGCCTGGTCGCGTCCCATCCGCCGGATCATCAGCGGCATGCCGACATTGTCGAGCGCCGAGAATTCAGGCAGCAGGTGATGAAACTGGTACACGAAGCCGAGCGCGCTATTGCGCAGGTCGCCTCGCGCCTTCTCGCTGAGGCTTGCGAAATCCTGCCCCAGCAGCGTCACGCTGCCAGCCGACGGGGTATCGAGGCCGCCAAGCAGGTGCAGCAGGGTCGATTTGCCGGAGCCGGAAGCGCCGACGATCGCCACCCGCTCCCCCCTTGCAACGCTGAAGTCGATTCCCTTGAGAACATTGACCGAATACTTCCCCTGAGTGAAGGTTTTCGCGAGGCCCCGGCACGACAATACGGTTTGATTCATCGTCATTCCCATCATTCGTAGCGCAAGGCTTCCGCCGGACGCACATTCGCGGCGCGCCAGCTCGGATACAGCGTCGCAACGAACGCCAGGATCACTGCAACACCGCCAATCGTCCAGACATCCGGCCAGCGCAGGTCGGATGGCAGCGAGGTGATCAGATAGATATCCTTGGACAGAAACTGCACGCCGAGCATGCGTTCGATGAACGGCACGATCACATCGATGTTCAGCGCCACCAGCACGCCGCCGCCGACGCCGAGCGCGGTACCGAGCAGGCCGACCAGCGCGCCCTGGATAATGAATATTTTCATGATGGATGCGGGCGACGCCCCCAGCGTGCGCAGGATCGCGATGTCCGCCTGCTTGTCAGTGACGGTCATCACCAGCGTCGATACGAGATTAAACGCCGCCACCGCGATGATCAGCGTCAGGATAATGAACATCATGCGCTTTTCCGTCTGCACCGCAGCGAACCAGGTGCGGTTCTGCTTGGACCAGTCGAGGATCAGCAGATTGCCGTGCAGGACGCGCGACAGTTCCAGCGCGACCTGCGGCGCCCGCTGCATGTCTTCCACTCGCAGGCGCAGGCCGGTGGGCGCTTCCAGCTTGAACATCCGCATCGCATCGTCGACATGAATGAACGCCAGCCCGGAATCGTATTCATGATGGCCAGCCTCGAAAATGCCGCCCACCGTAAACTGCTTCAGGCGCGGCAGCACACCGGCGGGAGTTACCTGTCCCTGAGGGGCGATCATCGTCACCTTGTCGCCGACCTGCACGCGTAGCCCACGCGCCAGTTCCTTGCCGAGCACGATGTTGAATTCACCGGTTTGCAGATTGTTGAAACTGCCTTCATAAACCTGGCCAGCCACATCGGAAACTTTCGGCTCCTCCTGCGGCAGCACGCCGCGGATCACCACGCCGCGCACCACGTCGTCGCGCGTCAGCATCGCCTGCGCAGCCACATAGGGTGCCGCGCCCTTCACCTCATCAACCTGGAACGCCTCCTGCGCCGTCGCCTTCCAGTCGGGCATGCTTCCGTAGGCGTCGAACACTTCGATATGCGACAGCACGGAGAGCATGCGATCGCGAACTTCCTTCTGGAAGCCGTTCATTACCGACAAGACCACGATCAGGGCGGCAACGCCGAGCGCGATGCCCGCCATCGAGATCAGGGAGATGAAGGAAATGAAACTGTTGCGACCGCTGCGGCGGCCGGCGCGGGTATAGCGCATCCCGACCAGCCACTCGAACGGAAGATTGTTTTTGATACTCAAGTAAAACTCCTGAAAGAGGTTGCCCATCATGCCGGCGAACGCTTGCAGCGTGAACTGAATGGCAACATCGAATGCAGCCGGCAGTTTGCCATATGCCATACAATCGCGCCATGAAAGAGCTCGATATCCTGATTCCCTTCGGCGTACCGCCGGCGGAAATGTCCGCCGACCTGCTGAAGGAACTGAAACTACCCGCACTGGCCACGCTGATCTCGCGCACGACTTCGGACAAGGCAAATCCACGCAATGAAAAATTCGAGGATTTTTCGCGTGCCTTGCCGCATGAAGTCTGGCTGACCCGCCAGTTCGGCCTGACAGGCGATGGAAAAGACAATACCAGCCCCCCTGTTGCCACAGCGCTCATGCAGTCGTTCGGGCTCGAATCTGCGGATGGCACATGGTTTGTCCTGCAGCCGGTACACATCCATATCGCTCGCGACCACCTGGTCCTGACCAACCCGAAGCAGCTCGAACTTCCCGAGCAGGAGGCGCGCCCTCTCTTCGACGTCGCCCAGCCGCTGTTCGAGGAATACGGCAAGGAACTGATATACGGCGATGCGTCCACATGGTTCGTCAGAGCGGATGACTGGAGCACTTTGCAGACCTCGTCTCCGGATGCCGCGGGCGGCCACAACATCGACATCTGGATGCCCAAAGGCCAAGGCGAGCGGGACTGGCGCAAGGTGCAGAACGAAGTCCAGATGCACTGGTTCGACCACCCGGTCAATGCGGAGCGCGAAGCGCGCCGGCTCAAACCGGTGAATTCGATCTGGCTGTGGGGCGGTGCAGCACCAAAAGCACCGGTGCAGACCAAGTACGCGCAAGCATTCAACTTGCGTGGCTGGATGACGGCATTCGGGCAACTGACGGCGCAGCACGAAAGAACCGCAACCGCCGAGGATATCGTCAAAACACTGTCAGGTTCCGGACTGCTGATGCTGGACGATCTACTGGCGCCGGCGCTGTCCAATGACTGGGGACGCTGGCTGGAAGGCATGCGCGGCCTCGAAGTAGCCTGGTTCGCCCCCTTGCTGAATGCGCTGAAAACCGGTGCAATCGATCGCATTTCAATAACGGCAACGAACGACATCCAGATTTCACGCTTTGCCGCAAGCAGAGGATCACTGCGGAAGTTCTGGATCAAGCCCGGCCTTGCAACTTTATGTCCATGACCCGCATTACCACCCGAACCTATCCCTTCCGCACGGCGGAGATGCTGCGGCAGCAAGGCGTTCATCCCGTTCTCGCACGCCTGTATGCGGCGCGCGGACTGACCGATCTCAGCGAATTGTCCAGCGAACTGACGGCGCTGGTCGCGCCGTCGGGCCTGCTGCATATCGATGCAGCCGCCGCCTTTCTCGCCGATGCGATCGGCGCGAGGAAAAAACTGGTGATCGTCGCCGACTACGATTGCGACGGCGCGACCGCCTGCGCAGTCGCCCTGCGCGGTTTGCGCATGATGAGGGCGAACGTCGATTTCATCGTTCCCAACCGTTTCGAGTACGGCTACGGCCTGACGCCGGAAATCGTCGCGCTGACCGTAAGAGAAAAGTCGCCCGACATCATCGTCACCGTCGATAATGGCATCGCCAGCATTGACGGCGTGGCGGAAGCAAACCGCCGTGGTATCGATGTGGTCGTGACCGATCACCACTTGCCGGCGGACACGTTGCCCGATGCCCGCGTAATCGTGAATCCGAACCAGCCCTCCTGCGGCTTCTCGAGCAAAAACCTGGCTGGCGTCGGCGTAATGTTCTACGTGCTGCTCGCATTGCGCGCCGAACTGCGCCGGCGCGGCGTGTTCGACGCCCAGACGCAGCCCCGACTGGATGCACTGCTCGACCTGGTTGCGCTCGGTACAGTGGCAGACGTGGTGAAACTCGACGCCAACAACCGCATCCTGGTCGCACAGGGCCTGAAGCGCATGCGCGCCGGACGCATGCAGCCCGGCATTGCAGCGCTTTTCCGCGCCGCCGGCCGGGAGGCGAGGCGCGCGACGCCATTCGATCTCGGCTTCGCTCTCGGCCCGCGCCTGAACGCCGCCGGACGTCTGGCTGACATGTCGCTCGGCATCGAATGCCTGACCACCGACGACGAAGGCCGCGCCTGGGCGATCGCACATCAGCTCGATGCGATCAATCGCGAACGGCGCGACATCGAGGCGGACATGCAGGACACCGCACTGACGCTGTTGGACAGCTTCGATCCGAAAAACCGGACCACGATCAGCGTGTTTGACGAGTCGTGGCATCAGGGCGTGATCGGCATCGTGGCGTCACGCTTGAAGGACAAATTCTACCGGCCCACGATCACTTTTGCGCCGGGCGGCGACGGCCTGATCAAGGGTTCCGGTCGATCGATTCCCGGCTTTCACCTGCGTGATGCGCTGGACCTGGTTTCCAAGCACGCACCATCGGTCATCCAGAAATTCGGCGGGCATGCAATGGCGGCCGGCCTGACGATACGGGCCGATGCCTTCGATGCATTCGCCGACGCATTCGAAATTGTCGGCCGCGACTGGCTCACGCAGAACCAGCTGGAGCGGGTAATCGAAACCGACGGCCCGCTGGAAGATGCCTATTTCACGCAGCAGTTCATCGAGCTGATCGATGGACAAGTATGGGGCCAGGGCTTTGCACCGCCGGTGTTCTGCGACGAGTTCCGCGTACTGAACCAGCGCATCCTGAAGGAAAAGCATCTGAAGCTGGCACTGGAAAAAGACGGCCGGCGCTATGACGCAATCTGGTTCGGCCATGCGGACGAGCTGCCGGAACGGGCAACAATTGCTTACCGGCTGGATGCAAATGAGTTCAATGGAGTAACGCGTGTGCAATTGCTGGTTGAACATGCTCAAGGCATTTAACCCGCATTCGGCTTGTCGCTGGAGACTGTGTTTTGCCCGCCGGCACGCTGTCTTGAGCGTTCCGATTCCAGCCGACGCCCCGGCTGCCGCGCTTTCCGCTCGGGTATAATGTCCGGTTTGATTGCAAGTGAAAAAATCATGGAAGCCGAACGCCTAAACTCTCTCTCCTCGCTGCTCGCAGACCTGTCCGACAGAGCAGCCGACTTACGGAGGTATCTTTGACTTCGATGTGAAGTCGGAGAAGCTGGAACAAGTCAACGCCGAACTGGAAGACCCCAACGTCTGGAACGACCCGAAGCGGGCCCAGGACCTCGGCAAGGAAAAGAAGTCGCTGGAAGCGATTGTCCTTACTCTCACCAAGATCGATACCGATCTGGCAGATGCACGCGACCTGTTCGACATGGCGCGCGAAGAGCAGGATGAAGACACCGTGCTCGCCATCGAGAGCGACGCGCAAGAGCTGAAGACGCTGGTTGAAGGCATGGAATTCCGCCGGATGTTTTCCAATCCGATGGATGCCAACAACTGCTTCATCGACATCCAGGCCGGTGCCGGCGGCACCGAAGCGCAGGACTGGGCATCGATGCTGCTGCGCCAGTATTTGCGCTATTGCGAGCGCAAGGGCTTCAAGGTCGAAATCCTGGAACAATCCGACGGCGAAGTCGCCGGCATCAAGACCGCAACCCTCAAGGTCGAAGGCGACTATGCCTACGGCTTTCTGCGCACCGAAACCGGCGTGCACCGCCTCGTGCGCAAGTCGCCGTTCGACTCCGCCAACGGCCGCCATACCTCGTTCTCCAGCATTTTCGTGTATCCGGAAGTCGATGAATCGATCGAGATCGACATCAATCCGGCGGATGTGCGCGTCGATACCTATCGCGCGTCCGGCGCCGGCGGTCAGCACATCAACAAGACCGACTCCGCGGTGCGCCTGACGCACGCGCCTTCCGGCATCGTGGTCCAGTGCCAGAACGACCGCAGTCAGCATCGCAACCGCGCCGAAGCCTGGGAGATGCTGAAATCCCGCTTGTACGAACTGGAACTGCGCAAGCGCATGAGCGAGCAGCAGAAACTCGAAGACTCCAAGACCGACGTCGGCTGGGGCCATCAGATCCGCTCCTACGTGCTCGACCAGTCACGCATCAAAGATCTGCGCACCAATCATGAAACCGGCAACACCAAGGCGGTGCTCGACGGCGATCTGGATGACTTCATCGCCGCGTCGCTCAAGCAGGGTGTGTAATCGCTCATTGCCATTCCAACACAGACCGTTCCATTTTTTACATGAATAACCATAACGAAACCGCCGCGCCGGCTCAGGACGAAAATTCGATCATTGCCGAGCGCCGCGCAAAGCTGGCGGCAATCCGTGAACAGGGCGTTGCCTTCCCCAACGATTTCCGCCCCGAGCACAAGGCTGCAGACCTGCACGCGCAATATGGCGATCAGGACAATGAGCAGCTCGAAGCGCAGCCGATCAAGGTGTCGGTGGCTGGCCGCATGATGCTCAAGCGCGTGATGGGCAAGGCCTCGTTCGCCACCATCCAGGACGCATCCGGCCAGAAAGCCGACGGCCGCATCCAACTCTACATCACCAACGACAATGCCGGCGAAGCAACGCATGCGGCATTCAAGCATTACGACCTCGGGGACATCCTCGGCGCCGAAGGCTTGCTGTTCAAGACCAAGACCGGTGAGCTGTCGGTAAAGGTGACCGCATTGCGTCTGCTGACCAAGTCGCTGCGTCCGCTGCCGGACAAGTTCCATGGCCTGAGCGACCAGGAAACCAAGTACCGCCAGCGCTACGTCGATCTCATCATGAGCGAGGAAACGCGTCGCGTGTTCAAGGAACGTACCGCCGCGATGGCATCGATGCGCCGCTTCATGGCGGACAACGGCTTCATGGAAGTCGAGACGCCGATGCTACACCCGATTCCCGGCGGCGCAGCAGCCAAGCCGTTCATCACGCACCACAATGCGCTCGACATGGAAATGTTCCTGCGCATCGCGCCGGAGCTGTACCTGAAGCGGCTGGTAGTCGGCGGTTTTGATCGCGTGTTCGAAGTCAATCGCAACTTCCGCAACGAAGGCGTGTCACCGCGCCACAATCCGGAATTCACGATGATGGAGTTCTACGCGGCCTATGTCGATTACAAATGGCTGATGGACTTCACCGAAGCGGTGATCCGCCAGGCTGCGATTGATGCGCACGGTACCGCCTGCCTGACCTACCAGGGGCGCGAGCTCGATCTGTCCAAGCCTTTCCAGCGCCTGACCATCGTCGGCGCGATCAACAAGTACGCACCGCACTACACCAACGAACAGTTGCACGACGCGGCTTTCCTGAAAGCGGAGCTAAAGAAGTTCGACGTCGAGCCGCACGCCAATGCAGGGCTTGGCGCGCTGCAGCTCGCGCTGTTCGAGGAAACGGCGGAAGCGCAGTTGTGGGAGCCGACCTACATCATCGATTACCCGGTGGAAGTGTCGCCGCTGGCACGCGCCTCTGATACCGTGCCCGGTATTACCGAGCGCTTCGAGCTGTTCATAACCGGTCGCGAGATCGCCAACGGCTTCTCCGAGCTGAACGATCCGGAAGACCAGGCGGCACGCTTCCATGCGCAGGTCGCAGCGAAGGATGCAGGTGACGAGGAAGCCATGTATTACGACGCCGACTACATCCGCGCGCTCGAATATGGCCTGCCGCCAACCGGCGGCTGCGGTATCGGCATCGATCGCCTGATGATGCTGATCACCGATTCACCCAACATCCGCGACGTAATCCTGTTCCCGCATTTGCGCCGGGAAGACTGATCATCCGGCTATTTGCCAACATCAAAACGGGGCTGCTACGCAGTCCCGTTTTTGTTTCTCTCGCACGTGAATCCCCTTCTGCAGCTGGTCTTCTTTGCCGGCGAAAGGCCGCGTTACAAAGGCTTACAGCTGACACACTATTCCTCTATTTTCGGCATGGCTTAGCTTCGATAATCGGTTCATGCATTGAACCATCTTTTCCATATCAAAGGAGTCAACTATGGAAAACAGCAGCACGTCGAAACGAATTCATCCGCTAGTCGCAGGCGCCGCGATATCCGTCATGCTGGTGAGCCTGACGGGTGTGGCTGCGATCACCGGCCTGATCCCCAATTCGCATGGAACAGCAGCACCAGCCGCAGACACGCCGATCGCCAGCTCGGTGGGTGCGGCAGCAGCTGCAACTTCTCCGGCTGCGCTGGTTGAACCCAAGACTGAAACCGCCGCCGAGGCCCCGCAACCAAAAGCCGCAGCAGAGAAACCTCGGCCCTATGCACCACGTACCGCGCAATCGAGTGAACCGCAACCGCGCCGAACCTATAGCAGTACGCCGGCGAAGGTGGCGCAGGCGCCGGCAATCTGCCATAGCTGTGGCCGTGTTGAATCGGTGCAGGCTGTCCAGCAGCAGGCACAGGGTTCCGGCGTCGGCATGGTGGCCGGCGCGGTGCTCGGCGGTGTGTTGGGCAACCAGATCGGCGGCGGTAACGGCAAGAAGCTTGCAACAGTTGCAGGAGCAGTCGGCGGCGGTTACGCGGGCAACGAGATAGAGAAGCGCACGCGTGCCACCACGACTTACAACGTTCGCGTTCGGATGGAAGATGGCGAGGCTCGTACTTTCCCGTATGCGGAACAACCGGGCTGGAATGTCGGCGACCGCGTCAGGGTGGTCGATGGGCACCTGACCGCACGCAGCTAAGCAGAGTCAAGGTTTCATTCAAGGGGGGTAATATTTTGGGGCGGCATTCTTGCCGCCCCTTTTTTCAGGCCTCCTTCGGCCGCAACGTGCCTATTTTGCTTCTTCAATCCAGGCCATCTGGATTGCTTCAAGCACTTTCTCACCGCCCCGCTTCGGATCGTCATCGAAACCATCCAGTTCACAGACCCAGTTATGCAGATCGGTAAAGCGTATCGTCAACGGGTCGATGTCCGGGTACTTGTCATGCAGCTCTTCGGCGATGCGCGTGATATCGGTCCACTTCATATCCATGCTCCCTGTCAGTGGTTCTCGCTGACCTGATTGATCGTATATTTCGGGATCTCAATTACCAGATCCTCGTCGGCAAGAATAGCCTGGCAGGAAAGGCGCGACGTCGCTTCCAGTCCCCATGCCCGATCGAGCAAGTCTTCTTCCTTCTCCTCGGCTTCCTCGAGCGAATCGAAACCTTCACGCACGACCACGTGGCATGTGGTGCATGCACATGACTTCTCGCAGGCATGCTCGATGTCGATATCGTTTTCGAGCAGCGCGTCGCAGATGGACGTACCTGCGGGCGCCTCGATCACCGCGCCTTCCGGGCACAGGGTAGCATGGGGAAGAACAACGATTTGGGGCACTTGTATTACCTCGATATGTTAGAAATTAATTCGTTCTGGGCAATCGTGCGGATCAAACGATCTGGTCGAGCTTGCGCCCAGCCAGTGCGGCACGCACGCTGCGATCCATCCGCCGCGCCGCAAACTCTTCGGTGCCTTTGGCCAATGCTTCCACCGCTACCTTGATGGCATCATGATCATCACCTTGCGCTGCCCGGCGTACGCCCTCTGTCAGGGCCAGCACCTCTGCCTTTTCGGCATCGGATAGAAGGTCACCATCGGCATCCAGCGCTGAATGGGTAGCGAGCAGTATGCGCTCCGCTTCGACCTGTTCCTCGCGCAATGCGCGCAGCTTCATATCGACGTCTGCAGAGCTGTACGAGTCCTGCAGCATGCGGGCAATTTCGTCGTCGCCCAGGCCATATGAAGGCTTGACGGTAATCGACGCCTCAACGCCCGAGCGCTGCTCGCGCGCGGCAACCGACAGCAAGCCATCTGCATCGACCTGATAGGTCACGCGTATACGCGCCGCGCCAGCAGCCATTGGCGGAATGCCACGCAGCTCGAAACGCGCGAGCGAACGGCAATCGTTGACAAGTTCACGTTCGCCCTGCACCACATGGATCGCCATCGCAGTCTGGCCGTCCTTGAAGGTGGTGAATTCCTGCGCACGCGCACAGGGAATGGTGGAATTGCGCGGGATGACTTTCTCGACCAGTCCGCCCATGGTTTCGATGCCAAGCGACAGCGGAATCACATCCAGCAGCAACCAGTCGTCGCCCGCGGTCCGATTTCCCGCCAACAGATTGGCCTGGATCGCGGCACCCAAGGCAACCACCTTGTCCGGATCGATATTCGACAGCGGCGTGGTCTGGAAGAATTCGCCGACCGCCTTGCGGATATGCGGCATGCGCGTTGCTCCGCCGACAAGCACCACGCCATCGACATCATCAACCGACAGGCCGGCATCGCGCAAAGCTTTCTTCGCGGGCGTAATGGTCTTGGCAACCAGATGTTGTGTGATCTGTGCGAAGGTGGCTGCGGACAGAGTCAGATGGACTTCTTCGCCCGAATTGAGCACGGCATCGATCTGGATTTCAGCCTGGGACGACAACAGCTCCTTCGCCTCGCGCGCTTTCACCATCAAGAGCCGCGTATCCTTGTCGGACAACGGCGCCAGCTTTGCCTGCTCGATGATCCAGCACAGCAGACGGTGATCGAAATCATCGCCGCCAAGCGCGGAATCGCCGCCGGTGGCCAGTACTTCGAACACACCCCGTGTCAGCTTCAGGACAGAGATATCAAACGTGCCGCCACCCAGATCATAGACTGCATAGATGCCTTCGGAGCCGTTGTCCAGACCATAGGCGATCGCAGCAGCCGTCGGCTCATTCAGCAGGCGCAATACGTTCAGGCCGGCCAGCTTCGCGGCATCCTTGGTTGCCTGTCGCTGTGCGTCGTCAAAGTAGGCCGGCACGGTGATGACGGCGCCAACGAGTTCGTCGCCCAGTGCGTCCTCCGCGCGCTGGCGCAAGGTGGCGAGAATCTCCGCCGATACCTCGACCGGGCTTTTCGGACCTGCAATGGTCTTCAGCTGAACCATACCCGGCGCATCGACGAAATCGTACGGCAGGTTCTCGACGTAAGCGATGTCCTTCAGGCCACGCCCCATGAAACGCTTGACCGAGACGATCGTATTCTTCGGATCAGTGGTCTGCGCCGCCTGCGCCTTGTAGCCGATATGCGCATTTCCGTTCGGCAGATAGCGCACGATCGAAGGCAGCATCGGCCGCCCTTCTTCATCACTCAAGACTTCCGGAATGCTGCTGCGTACCGTTGCCACCAGCGAATTGGTCGTTCCCAGATCGATCCCGACAGCCAGTCGGTGCTGGTGCGGAGCGGTGGACATGCCGGGTTCGGAGATTTGGAGTAGAGCCATATCGGGTTTTCTGACTATCGTCGCGCCGGAGGGAACCGGGTCACTTGCGCTGTGAGCGCAGAACCTCTTCCGGCAAGTATTCTTAATTCAGCCTTCCAGTTTCTCAAAAACGGACTGCACCTCTTCACCGAATTTTTCGAGAAACATCAGTTGGCGAACGCCTTGGGCAGCCGCCGTGAAATCCTGCGCATCGAGCACTGTTCCGATCTGGGCCACTTCTTCGTTGCGCGCGCGGCGCAATTCCGCATCCAGATTTTCCAGCGCTTCAAGATCTCTCGCTGCTTTGGCATCTTCCAGCGCTTCACGCCACTCCATCTGCTGCATCAGGAATTCGCGCGGCATCGCGGTATTCGACTCGGTCTGCAGATCGATTCCGTTCAGCTCGCACAGATAGGCGGCCCGCTTGAACGGGCTGCGCAGGGTCTGATACGCCTCGTTCGCACGTGTGGCCCATTGCATTGCGACCCGTTTCTCGGCATCGGTGGCACTGGTGAATTTGTCGGGATGGACACGGTTCTGCACTTCGCGGTACGCCTGGTCCAGCGCGCTCATGTCAACTGCGAAGCGCTGGGGCAAATGGAAAAGCTCGAAGTGATTTTGCATGGTCATTCAAAACAAAAGCCTGTCCATACTTCAACAGGCTTGCATGGAGCCCCGAGGCCAGCCTCTGGGCAGAAGCAGCGGAGCGCCGTCAGCAACCGCGGCATTTTCTCCCGCGGCTACCGACAAAGCAAACGCAGCAGAATATCTAGATACGGAAGCTCTCTCCGCAACCGCACTCATCCTTGATATTCGGGTTCTTGAACTTGAAGCCTTCGTTCAGCCCTTCACGCGCAAAATCGAGTTCGGTACCGTCGATATATGGCAGGCTTTTCGGATCAACGAACACCTTGACGCCGTGCGATTCGAACACATTATCTTCCGGTGCGCTCTCATCCACATATTCCAGCTTGTATGCGAGACCGGAACATCCGGAAGTACGCACACCGAAACGCAGGCCGATGCCTTTGCCCCGCCGCTCGATGTAACGACTGATATGCTTCGCCGCTTTTTCCGTCAATGTAATCGCCATAACACCTTACCTCTTTCAGGCTGCTTCCTTCGAATCCGACGCGTGCTTGGTCTTGTAGTCCTGCACCGCTGCCTTGATCGCATCCTCTGCCAGAATCGAGCAGTGAATCTTCACCGGTGGCAGTGCGAGTTCCTCCGCGATCTGCGTATTCTTGATTTCCAGCGCCTGATCGAGCGTCTTGCCCTTGACCCATTCGGTCACCAGCGATGAAGACGCGATCGCGGAACCGCAGCCGTAGGTCTTGAACTTTGCGTCTTCGATCACGCCGTCGGCACCCACCTTGATCTGCAGCTTCATCACGTCGCCGCAAGCCGGCGCGCCGACCATGCCGGTACCAACCGACTCGTCGCCCTTGTCGAAGGCCCCGACGTTGCGCGGGTTTTCATAATGATCGAGAACTTTTTCCGAGTAAGACATTTTGATACTCCTTGTAACTTGCGAGGCTTAGTGCGCGGCCCACTGGATCGTGGAAAGATCGATCCCGTCCTTGTACATGTCCCACAGCGGGGACAGTTCGCGCAGCTTGGCCACCTTGGTCTTGATCAGGTTGATCGTGAAGTCGATATCTTCCTCGGTGGTGAAGCGGCCGATGGTGAAGCGAATCGAGCTGTGCGCCAGCTCGTCGCTGCGGCCCAACGCGCGCAAGACATAGGAAGGCTCCAGGCTGGCCGAAGTACATGCCGAACCGGACGACACCGCGATATCCTTGATCGCCATGATCAACGATTCGCCTTCGACGTAGTTGAAGCTGACGTTCAGGTTGTGCGGCACGCGATGCGCCATGTCGCCATTGATATAGACCTCTTCGATCTCCGACAGGCCCTTGGCAAGACGGTCGCGCAGCACCGTGATGCGCGCCAGCTCCGTATCCATCTCTTCCTTCGCGATGCGGAAGGCTTCGCCCATGCCGACGATCTGGTGCGTGGCCAGTGTACCCGAACGCAGGCCGCGCTCATGGCCACCACCGTGCATCTGCGCTTCGATGCGCACGCGCGGCTTGCGGCGCACGTACAGTGCACCAATGCCCTTCGGACCATAAGTCTTGTGTGCGGAGAACGACATCAGATCAACCTTCCACTTTTCCAGATCGATCTTCACCTTGCCGGTCGCCTGCGCCGCATCGCAATGGAAAATGATGCCCTTCGAGCGGCACAGTTCGCCGATTTCCGGTACCGGCTGGATCACGCCGATCTCGTTATTGACGAGCATGACGGAAACTAGGATCGTGTCCGGGCGAATCGCCTCTTCCAGCTGCTGCAGCGTAATCAGACCGTTGTCCTGCGGCTGCAGATAGGTCGCTTCAAAGCCTTGACGCTCAAGCTCGCGCACCGTATCGAGTACAGCCTTGTGCTCGGTCTTGACGGTGATGATGTGCTTGCCCTTGGTCTTGTAGAAATGCGCGGCACCCTTCAATGCCAAGTTGTTGCTCTCGGTCGCGCCGGAGGTCCAGACGATCTCGCGCGGGTCCGCATTGACCAGCGCCGCAACCTGCGCGCGCGCCTCTTCCACCGCCTTTTCCGCCGTCCAGCCATACATGTGGCTGCGCGACGCCGGGTTGCCGAACTGCTCGCGCAGGTAGGGGATCATCTTGTCCGCCACGCGCGGATCGATCGGCGTGGTTGCCGAGTAATCCATGTAAATCGGGAAATGCGGCGCCTTGATTGTATCGATCAGGCTCTTTTCCAAGGGGGCGTTCATACTGTAAATAACTCCAATCAAGCTGCCACGTGAGGACGGGACATCAGCACCAC
>JAEZVM010000397.1 GCA_023420795.1 Pseudomonadota bacterium | reverse complement strand
TGAAAGCACTGGTCGGCAACAGTCCGAACGCGGTGAAGGAAGCCAAGCGGCTGGTGCGGGATGTGGCCGGCGCGGCGCTGACGGACGCGCTGATTGCCGATACCGCCGAGAGGATTGCCGATATCCGCAGCTCGGACGAGGGCAGGGAAGGCGTGCGCTCGTTCCTGGAAAAGCGCAAGCCGAACTGGCTGAATTAGCGGTAACTGGTTCCTTCCCCCTTGCAGGGGGAAGGCTAGGATGGGGGTAGAGAGTTTGATTACCGGTCGGCGTATCAAGGAAGAGCAGACAATCAACGCTCGGTCTTTGCGCAGCAATATGACGCTCGCCGAGCATAAACTATGGCATGCCCTTCGAGGAGACCAACTGGAAAGCCGCTTTCGCCGCCAGCACCCGATCGGACCATACATTGCCGACTTTGCCTGTATCGACAAGAAGCTGATCATCGAACTCGATGGCGGACAGCATCAAGATCAGCTGGCTTATGACGATAGGAGAACCGAATTTCTGCAATTGCAGGGATGGCGGGTTCTTCGTTTTTGGAACAACGATGTATTGATTAACTTGAGCGGCGTTCTGGTGAATATAAGTGCAGTTCTGAGCACCGTACCCCCATCCCAACCTTCCCCCTGAAAGGGGGAAGGAGCTGATTAGTGGATGAAATAGTTTCTGGAGCAGTTTTGAACCCGAATCCCCACACCGACTGGGTCGCCCGCAGCCTCAAAAGCGTCTGGCACCCGTGCACACAGATGCAGCACCATGAGACGGTGCCGCTGGTGCCGGTCAGCCATGGGCGCGGCGCATGGCTGTATGGCGCCGACGGTGGCCGCTATCTGGATGCGATCAGCTCCTGGTGGGTGAACCTATTCGGTCATGCGAATCCACGCATCAACACCGCGCTGAAGGACCAGCTCGACAAGCTGGAACATGCGATGCTGGCCGGTTTCACGCATGAGCCGGTGATCGCGTTGTCGGAACAGCTTGCCGCACGCACCGGTCATGTGCTCGGCCACTGCTTCTATGCATCGGACGGCGCATCGGCGGTCGAGATCGCGCTGAAGATGAGCTTTCATTACTGGCGCAATAGCGGTCAAGGCGACAAGCGGGAATTCGTCTGCCTGCAGGACAGCTATCACGGTGAAACCGTGGGTGCGCTGGCGGTCACCGATGTGCCGCTGTTCCGCGACGCCTACGGGCCTATGCTGCAACAAGCGCACGTGGTGGCAACGCCGGACGCGCGCAACGCACGGGAAGGCGAATCCGCCCCCGATGTCGCGCACCGCGCCGCGAAGGAGTTGGAAACCTTGCTGCAGCAGCGCGCCGGCCACATCGCGGCCGTGATCGTCGAGCCGCTGGTGCAGTGCGCGGCCGGCATGGCGATGCATGATCCGGTGTATCTGACAGAGGTGCGCGCCCTGTGCGACCGCTATCGGGTGCATCTGATAGCCGATGAAATCGCCGTCGGCTGCGGCCGTACTGGCACCTTCTTCGCTTGTGAGCAGGCTGGTATTTGGCCCGATTTCATCTGCCTGTCGAAAGGCGTCAGCGGCGGATACCTGCCGCTGTCGCTGGTGATGACGCGCGACGCGATCTATCAGGCGTTCTACGATGCCGATATGCGGCGCGGCTTTCTGCATTCGCATTCCTACACCGGTAATCCGCTGGCGTGTCGCGCGGCATTGGCAACTTTGCAAATTTTCCAAGAAGACGACGTGTTGAACCGCAATCGTGAGCGCGCCGAGCGCATTGCGAATGCACTAAAGCCCCTGTCGCAGCATCCGCGCGTGCAGCATTTCCGCCAGCGCGGCATGATCTTCGCATTCGACACGGTGATCGACGACGTGGCGCAGTCAGCGACCTTCTCGCGCCGCTTCTTCACCGAAGCGCTACAACAGGAACTGCTGCTGCGCCCGATCGGCCGCACCGTGTACCTGATGCCGCCGTACATCCTGAACGACGAGGAAATCGATCTGCTGGCAGCGCGGACGCAATCGGTATTCGAGCGTGTGATCGGGGGATGACGATGGAACTGCTCCGCGCCTTCGAACAGGAATTGCAGCAACTCGATCAGCGCAGCCTGCGCCGGCGCCGCCGTGTGACCGATACGCCATGCGCACCGCGCGTGACGGTCGATGGCCGCGAGATGCTGGCATTCTGCAGCAACGACTATCTCGGCCTGGCCGCGCATCCGCGCCTGACGCAGGCATTGCAGGAAGGCGCGGAACGTTACGGTGTCGGCAGCGGCGCATCGCACCTGATCAGCGGGCATTCGCGCGCGCATGCAGCGCTGGAAGAGCGGCTCGCGGATTTCATGTCGCCGCATCTGGAATCGGCACGCGCGCTGTATTTCTGCACAGGCTACATGGCAAACCTTGCCATCATTAGCACACTGGCCGGACGCGACGCCGACGTGTTTTCGGAAGCGCTCAACCATGCTTCGCTGATCGACGGCACCCGCCTGTCGCGCGCCCGGGTACAGGTCTATCCGCATGGCGATACCGATGTGCTGGAACGCATGCTTCAGTCCAGTACCGCGAAAACGAAGCTGGTCGTGACCGACAGCGTATTCAGCATGGACGGCGACCTCGCGCCGCTGCCGCGCCTGCTGGCCTTGTGCGAACAGTACGGCGCATGGCTCGTGGTGGATGACGCGCACGGCTTCGGCGTGCTCGGAGAAAACGGGCGCGGCGCACTGGAGCATTTCCGCCTGCGCTCGCCGTACCTCGTTTACATGGGTACGCTCGGCAAGGCCGCCGGCGTCGGCGGCGCCTTCGTCGCGGCGCATGAGACCGTCATCGAATGGCTGGTGCAGCGCGCGCGTCCTTATATCTACACCACGTCGGCCGCACCGGCGCTCGCGCATGCGCTGCTGACCGGTATCGACCTGATCGCCGGCAAGGAAGGAACGGCACGCCGTGCGCACCTGCAGGCGCTGATCGCGCAGCTACGCAAGGGCTTGCGCTTGCAGCGCTGGCAACTGTTTTCATCGGATACGGCAATCCAGCCGGTCATCATCGGCCCCAACGAAGAAGCAATGCGCGCCGCCGCTGCGCTATACGAGCAGGGCTTCTGGGTGCCGGCGATCCGGCCGCCGACCGTGCCGCCGGATACTGCCCGCCTGCGCATCACCCTTTCGGCTGCGCATACCGCGCAGGATGTCGAACAACTGATCGGCGCGATCAACGCGCTGGAACGGAGGTGATTCCATGAACACCAAACCAGCTTATTTCGTGACGGGCACCGATACTGGCGCCGGCAAGACGCTGGTGACCGGCGCCTTGCTGTATGCGCTCGGCCAGCAGGGTGTGCGCGCGGCCGGCATGAAGCCGGTAGCTGCCGGTGCGGAACTGCAGGATGGCGTCTGGCACAACGAAGACGTCGATTTCATCGCGGCTTCCTCGCCGCTTGCGCTGCCGACCGATCTCACCACGTCTTATCTGCTGCAGGCAGCCACGGCGCCGCATATCGCGGCGGCGCAGGAGGGCGTAACCATCGATCCCGACCGTATCCTCGACAGCTATGTGCGCGTCGCGGCGGCGGCGGATGCGGTTGTGGTCGAAGGCGTCGGCGGCTTCCGCGTACCGCTGGCGGACGATTTCGATACCGCCGACCTTGCGCAGCGACTCGGCCTGCCGGTGATCATGGTGGTCGGCCTGCGGCTCGGCTGCATCAACCATGCGTTGCTGACTGCAGAGGCGATCGCGGTGCGCGGCCTGACGCTCGCCGGCTGGATCGCGAACGTGATCGATATCGGCATGGATTACGGCATGGCTTATATCGACACGCTCACGCAGAAGTTGCCTGCGCCGATGCTCGGCTGCGTGCCGCGCTTGCCAGCACCGTTGCCGTCAGCCGCGGCAAGCCACCTGGATCTATCCAGCTTGCCGGGCTGGCCGGCAAGCCCCTCTTCAACCTGATTCGCGCTCGATACGCGCCTGATGCAAAGGAAGTTACTGATGTCGTCCCAACCGATCGTGTTCCACCAGATTCCCACTCCCGCCGAAGCGCGCGCGGCCGCCGCGCAGCGCTGGCCGGTCGACAAGGTGGAAGAACTGTTCAATCTGCCGTTCAACGAGCTGCTGTTCCGCGCGCAGCAGGTGCACCGCGAAAACTTCGATCCGCAGGAAGTCGAGCTCGCCACGCTGATGTCGATCAAGACCGGCGGCTGCCCGGAAGACTGCGGCTACTGCCCGCAGGCGCAGCGCTACGACACCGGCGTGGAGGCGCAGAAAATCCTCGAACTGGAAACCGTGCTGAGCGCGGCGAAGCAGGCGAAGGAACACGGCGCAACCCGCTTCTGCATGGGCGCCGCGTGGCGTGGGCCGAAGGACCGCGATCTCGACCACGTGGAAGCGATGGTGCGCGGTGTCAAGGACCTCGGCATGGAAGCCTGCGTCACGCTCGGCATGCTGGAAGACGGACAGGCCGAGCGACTGAAGGCTGCTGGCCTCGACTATTACAACCATAACCTCGACACCGCGCCGGAGTTCTACAACGACATCATCAGCACCCGCCACTATGAGGACCGTCTCAATACGCTGGACAAGGTGCGCAACGCCGGCATCAAGATCTGCTGCGGCGGCATCGTCGGCATGGGCGAATCGCGCCGCCAGCGCGCCGGCCTGATCGCGCAGGTCGCGAATCTCGATCCGTATCCGGAATCGGTGCCGATCAACAACCTGGTGCAGGTCGCCGGCACGCCGCTGCATGGCACCGACCCAATCGATCCGCTGGAATTCGTGCGCACCATCGCGGTTGCTCGCATCACGATGCCAAAGGCGCGCGTGCGCCTGTCAGCAGGCCGTCGCGAGATGGGCGAGGCGGTACAGGCTCTGTGTTTCCAGGCCGGCGCAAACTCTATTTTCTACGGCGACAAATTGCTGACGACCGGGAACCCGGATGCCGATGCAGACCGTGCGCTGCTCGACAAGCTCGGCATGCATACGAAGCATACGCAGGTCCAGGCGAAGATGAGCACCAACGATTAACCGGAAACTCCCTTGTTCCGTGAGCGGGAGAGGGGAGAGAGACTTACGACAAGAAGCATCACCTGCCAACTGAAGGAGCAAGCGTGTTTACCAAGATCCTGATTGCAAACCGTGGCGAGATTGCCTGCCGCGTCGCTGCCACAGCCCATCGACTCGGCGTCAAGACGGTTGCCGTGTATTCGGAAGCCGATGCGAATGCCAAGCATGTCGCTGTCTGCGACGAATCCGTCCTGATCGGCCCGGCGCCGGCGAAGGAAAGCTATCTGCGCGCCGACAAGATCATCGAGGTTGCGCTTGCCACCGGCGCGCAGGCGATCCATCCGGGTTACGGCTTCCTGTCAGAGAACGAGGACTTCGCCGAAGCGTGCGCGAAGGCCGGCCTGGTGTTCATCGGCCCGCCGGCGTCCGCGATCCGCGCGATGGGCTCCAAGTCCGCCGCGAAGGCTCTGATGGAAAAGGCGAACGTGCCGCTGGTGCCCGGCTACCATGGCGACACGCAGGACCCGGACTTCCTGCAGGATCAGGCCGACCGCATCGGCTATCCGGTGCTGCTCAAAGCCAGCGCAGGCGGCGGCGGCAAGGGCATGCGCATCGTCGAGAAGAGCGCCGACTTCAAGGCCGCGCTCGAATCCTGCAAGCGCGAAGCGATCAACAGCTTCGGCGATGACAAGGTGCTGGTCGAGAAATACCTGACCCGCCCGCGCCACATCGAAATCCAGGTGTTCGCCGATACCAAGGGAGACTGCGTCTATCTGTTCGAGCGCGACTGCTCGGTGCAGCGCCGCCACCAGAAGGTACTGGAAGAAGCGCCCGCGCCAGGCATGACCGAAGAACGTCGCTGTGCGATGGGCGAAGCCGCCGTTGCTGCGGCCAAGGCAGTCGGCTATGTCGGTGCCGGCACGGTCGAGTTCATCGCCAACCAGGACGGCTCGTTCTATTTCATGGAAATGAACACCCGCCTGCAGGTCGAGCATCCGGTTACGGAAATGATTACCGGCACGGACTTGGTCGAATGGCAGTTGCGCGTTGCCTCCGGCGAGGCGTTGCCGAAAAAGCAGAACGAACTCACCATCCATGGCCATGCATTAGAAGCTCGTATCTACGCGGAGAACCCGGAGAAGGGCTTCCTGCCGTCCATCGGCACGCTGCGCCACATGCACACGCCGCAGGCAGTTACCTTTGAACTCGGCAAGGGAGCAGCGGAGGGCGCACCCGCTGCAATCCGCATCGATTCCGGTGTGCGTGAAGGCGATGCAATTTCTCCGTTCTACGACCCGATGATCGCCAAGCTGATCGTCTGGGGCAATGACCGCGAAGAGGCGCTCGCGCACATGGCGCAGGCGCTGTCCGAATACCAGGTCGTCGGCCTTGCAACCAACGTCGCCTTCCTCAAGCGCCTGGTCGAGAGCAAGCCGTTCTCTGGCGCCGACCTCGACACCGGCCTGATCGAGCGTAATCACGAGGCGCTGTTCCCGCCAATCCCGGAAGCCTCAATGCCGGTGCTGGCGCTGGCCGCAGCTTCGCTGCTGACCTCGGAACAGAGTGCGAGCGCTGCCGCCAACGACCCGTGGGCAAACACCAGCGGCTGGCGCATGAACGGCACGCTGCTGCGCGCACTGGATTTCGCCGACGAAGCGAACAAGTACCCGGTGACAGTCGGCTACCGCGAGACCGGCTGGTCGGTAAAGCTCGGCGATGCGATGGTGGCGATGACGCTGGTCGAGCGCAAGGGACAGCAGCTTGTCATCAAGCTCGACGGCGCGACCGTGCGCGGCACCGTGGTGCGTGATGGCGAGATGTTCCATGTATTCACCGGCGGCGCGCATTTCCCGCTGAACTACAACGACCCCCTCGCGCACGCCGGCGAATCGGAGGCCGAAGGTGGCCGCCTGACCGCGCCGATGCCGGGCAAGATCGTCGCGGTGCTGGTGGACAAGGGCAAGACCGTCGAGAAGGGCGCGCCGCTCCTGATCATGGAAGCGATGAAGATGGAACACACCATCGCCGCACCGGCCAACGGTACGGTGGAAGACCTGCTGTATGCGGTCGGCGATCAGGTCGCGGAAGGCGCGCAGCTGCTGGCGTTCAAGGCGGCCTGAGCCACGCCGGAAAGCGAACGGATGCGCATCCTGTTCTATTCGCAGACGGACGATCCGGCGAAGTGGCTGCCTGTGCTGGCGGCCGCATTGCCGGAAGCCAGCCTGCGCGTGTGGAGCGAAGGCGATAACGATCCGGCGGATTACGCGCTGGTCTGGAAGCCACCCGCCGCGATGCTGCAAGGCCGCAGCGACCTGAAGGGCATCTTCAATCTGGGCGCGGGCGTGGATGCGATTCTGCAGATGGGAGAGGCGCTGCCGGCCGGCGTGCCCGTCGTCCGGCTGGACGACGCGGGAATGGCCGTGCAGATGGCTGAGTACGTCATGCATGCGGTGCTGCGTTATTACCGCCGTTTCGATGAGCTGGAGGGTCGTGCGCGCGCCGGTGAATGGTGCAGGAACGTGCATCCGTTCCGGAAAAGCGACTTCCCGGTCGGGATTCTCGGGCT